>CAZWGG010000168.1:0-9366 GCA_964633305.1 uncultured Bacteroidales bacterium | reverse complement strand
ATGTTCATTTCTATTTCATATTCATTCTATACCAACGTTGTAACAAAAGATAACAATGGAATGGTTACAGCAATTGCCCCAGGTAAAGCTTTTATCATCGTTACAACACAATATGGCAATAAAACAGATCTTTGTAACGTAATCGTCACAACCCACTACGCAGGAATAACATTAAGCCCGGAAAGCTCACTCCTCGAGCAAGTTATAACTTCAACACTTACCATCACCATGTCAGTGTCTGGTTCAACATCACTGTCACCTGTTGCCGCGGGTTTGGCAGGAAAAAATACAGAATATCAAAAACCCGTATTTGATATTGCTAAAAACAGTAAAATATTTCATTCAGGTACCCCCCGGATAAGTTGATTTTCAAAATGAATTAATTACCTGTTTTGGGACGGTATATTCTTATAAAATTATATTTTTGTGGCTTTGTTATAAAAAATTCATTAATACATGTATAAAATTATTGCAAAAGAACACTTTTCTGAAAATGTTGTTAAACTTGATATTGAAGCACCAAGGATTGCAAAGAAGAGAAAAGCCGGTCATTTTGTTATTGTAAAAATGGGAGATAAAGGAGAACGGATTCCCCTCACCATTTCTTCAGCAGATACTTCTAAGGGAACTATTACATTGGTTATTCAAAAAGTAGGTGTTACATCGCACAAAGTGGCGAATCTTAATTCCGGAGATACCCTAACCGATATTGTCGGTCCATTGGGAAAAGCCACCCATATTGAAAAAACAGGTACTATTCTATGTGCAGGAGGCGGAGTGGGAATAGCACCATTGTTGCCAATTGTAGAAGCCATGAAAAATGCAGGAAACAGGATACTTACCGTTCTTGCAGCCCGTTCAAAAGAATTGATAATTCTTGAAAAACAGATGAAAGAACATTCCGACGAGGTAATTATAATGACCGATGATGGTTCTTATGGAAAAAAAGGACTGGTTACTGAAGGGATGGAAGAATTTATTGAAAGGGAAAAAATACACCAGGCAGTGGCAATTGGGCCGGCAATAATGATGAAGTATGCTTCATTGCTCACTAAAAAATATAACATCCCAACCGTTGCAAGTTTGAATACAATTATGGTTGACGGAACGGGAATGTGCGGTGCATGCAGGGTTTCTGTTTCCGGAAAAACAAAATTTGTATGTGTAGACGGACCTGAATTTAATGCCCATAATGTAGATTTTGATGAATTGTTGTTGCGTCTTGGAGCTTATAAAGAAGAGGAAGCCGAAGCATACCAGAAATACCTGGCCACGTTATAAACGTGATGTATTGTAAATAAAATTTAACAGCTCATAATACCTAAAATTTAAAAATGGCTAATGATCAGGAAATACTAAGAAAATTACGTGACCAGGAATGGAGGACTCAACTAAGACAGGAACTAAAAACAAAAGAAAGGACAAAACGGGAAAGAATAAAAATGCCTGAGCAAGAACCTGACGTAAGAAATAAAAACAGCAAAGAAGTTAATCTCGGACTTACAAAAGAACAGGCTATTGCAGAAGCGCAACGATGTATCGATTGTCCCAATCCTACTTGTATCACCGGTTGCCCCGTTGAAATAAACATCCCTGAATTCATAAAAAATATAGAAGCAGGTAAATTTGCCGATGCTGCAAAATCATTAAAAAATACTAATTCGTTGCCGGCTGTGTGCGGCCGTGTATGCCCGCAGGAAGTTCAATGTGAGGCTAACTGTTTTTATGTACAAAAAATGAAACTTCCGGCAGTAGCCATAGGACATTTGGAAAGATTTGCTGCCGATTATGAAAGGAACAGCGGTAACATATTTGTACCAGGTACAAAAACAACCAATAACATTAAAATTGCTGTAATTGGATCAGGGCCAGGAGGCCTTACCACGGCAGGCGATTTGGCCAAATTTGGTTACGATGTTACAGTTTTTGAAGCATTGCACCAGATAGGCGGTGTACTAAAATATGGTATACCCGAATTCAGGCTTCCGAATGAAATTGTTGATGTGGAAATTGATAACCTCAGGAAAATGGGAGTAAAGTTCGTAACAAACTTTATAGTAGGCAAAACTGCCTCATTTGAGGATTTGAAAAATGAAGGTTTTACAGCATTTTTTGTTGCCAGTGGGGCCGGATTACCAAGATTCATGAACATTCCAGGTGAAAATAGTGTAGGAATCTTATCCTCAAATGAATACCTAACAAGAGTAAACCTAATGAATGCTGCAAACCCTGAATACGACACCCCGGTTACATTTGGAAAAAATGTTGCCGTAATTGGAGGAGGAAACACAGCAATGGATTCTGTTAGAACTGCCAAAAGATTAGGTGCCGAAAGGGCAATGATAATCTACAGGAGGTCGTTTGAAGAAATGCCGGCTCGTATTGAAGAAATAAAACATGCACAGGAGGAAGGTATTGAATTCATGAACCTGCATAATCCGATTGAATACTTTGCTGATAAAAATGGCAGGGTAAATAAAATGAAACTTCAGAAAATGGAGCTTGGAGAACCTGATGAGTCAGGAAGAAGAAAACCTGTTCCTATTGAAGGTTCTGAATTTTTTATTGATGTAGACATGGTTATTGTGAGCGTTGGGGTCTCCCCTAACCCACTTGTCCCTTCAAGTTTGCCAAACCTGGAAATGACAAGATGGGTAACCATAAAAGTCAACCCTGAGAATATGCAATCGTCTATACCTGAAGTTTTTGCCGGGGGTGACATTGTAAGAGGAGGTGCAACGGTAATCCTGGCAATGGGTGACGGACGTAAAGCAGCACAGGGTATACATGAATATGTTCAAAAAATGTCCAAATTGTTAAATAATGTCCATCAATAAAGTTGAATAGATAAAATAATAAAACACTAATTAACTACCGAAAAAATTAAAACAATGGCTGATCTTACAACAAAATACCTCGGGTTAAACTTAAAAAATCCCATAATTGCAGCAAGCTCAGGTCTTACTGCTTCATTGCAGGACATAAAACAACTTGAATCGAACGGTGCTGCCGCCGTTGTATTGAAATCGCTTTTTGAAGAAGAAATACTGCTTGAAGCAAAAGAAAAAATAAAAGAAGCCGAAAAAGACAATTTTATGTACACTGAATTGTCTGAAACTTTTGATTATATTGATCTTCATGTTAAAGAAGATAAGTTTGATGATTATTTAAAACTGGTATCGGATGTTAAAGAAAAAGTTCTGATACCGGTTATTGCCAGTGTGAATTGTGTTACCCCGTATGAATGGACTGAATTTACCATGAACATTGAAAAGGCAGGGGCTGATGCCCTTGAACTTAATATATTTTTAAACCCTACAGACCTTTCTGATAAAGACTTTGAACAAACACACATCGATATTATAAAGAAAGTCATTCAACAGGTTTCAATACCAGTATCGGTAAAAATTAGTCCGTATTATACCAAACTGGGAGTACTTATTAAAAAAATATCGGAAGCCGGCGTCGCAGGCATTGTGTTATTCAACAGGTTTTATACTCCTGATATTGACTTAGAAACCATGAAAATAATATCGGCAAATATCTATAGCACACCTGTTGAACAAGGTAATGTGCTGAGGTGGACCGGACTAATGGCAAATAAAATAGAATGTGACCTGGCAGCATCTACCGGCATTCATACCTCACAAGATATAATAAAACAAATACTAGTAGGGGCAAACGCCGTGCAACTTGCTTCTGTTTTATACCAGAAGGGGATAGAGCACATACCTGTATTACTAAAAGAAATAGAAGTCTGGATGGACAAAAAAGGATTTCAATACATTAACCAGTTTAAAGGAAAAGTAAGCCAGGAATCTTCCGGTGATCCTGCATCCTTCGAAAGAATGCAGTTTATGAAATTTTTTAGTGGAATAAAATAAGTTAGTAACAAAAATAAGATAAGGCTTGGAAAGTTAAATTCATTTAGGAAACCAAACAAGCTACCAGGAAGTATAAGTCTGAGCTAAGTTCCCTACCGTTGAAAATTTTAAACGAAATTGCGTATATACTTTGGATATATTACTTGAATACTTTATTTTTGTTTTTAATTCGTATTTATAGTTAAGCAGCAAGATTCGAATATTCATCGGGAAGAATACTACAAAATACGATAATTGTTTGCCATTAAATCATTTTTTATTATGTGTTATTTAAAACCTAATTTATATGAAAAAGTTAATTATTATTTCAGCAGTAATTTTAATCACTACAATAATTTCATCGGCGGATAGTTTTGGTTATTCATACTCCTTGATCGGGAGAGATACAGAGTCGTTCAAATCTGTAACAATTAATTTTCTCCCAAGGGCTTTCGTGTATTTTGAAGTTGTAGCATATCGGATGCACAATCATCCTGAGACTACTTTTGCAGTCATGGCATCTTGTAATTGTAGTCAAGCAGGGCCAAACCCTGACCCTGAGCTTCATGGCAATAATCGTGCTGTGACGTTTTTTAGGGGGCAAATATATAATGGCTTCTATACTGGTGATGCAATTAACTTAGCTTATTTGACGGTAACAACGACTTTTATCGGCGATTATGCAAAATCCAGAGTCTATTGGTAAACCCTGGATTATTAAAAAGTATCGGTTCCCTTTTTTTACCCTTTTGGGGGCATATTATTGTTTCCATGAACATTTTTAAGCTTTTCGATTTCATTTTTACTTAGTTTCTGAGAGGAAATGTCAAGGATACATCCGAAAATGGCTATACCCCGTTCACTATTGGGTATGTTCGTCGAATTTAAGGTGTTGGATGTTGATATCTCAGTTTGCACAAGGATGATGAATTGATTAAATTTATGTGTAATATTCGAAAAACCAACTCTTATCAAGACCAGGGTAATAATGCACATCATGGATATAAAAAGAAGTAGCATCAACATTTTTTTTGGCAGCGTTCTGGGCGCCGCCTTCATGACAATATTGGTAGGATTCGCCATCATAGATAAAACTCCCAATGATTTAGTCTGTACTTTGGGGATCGCGGCTATCATCCTGATATCTTCCTTTCTTATCCAAAAAACTATCCGGCAAGAGTTTCCCTTTTTTATCTTTCTGTCAGCAATCGGCCTTTCTGTTTTAGCGCTTTATTTTTCTTTTGGTCTGCAAGCGCGGGAATCGGAGAGACTCTTCATCCTTGCCCTGGCAACCCTAATCCTCTTCGTACTCAACCTTGTGATCTTCCTGATCCGGTCAAAGCTTAGGAAAAAGGCTGAACATATCGAAAAACAGTCTGTTTCCAGGATCAACTTTTTGTATCCAGCCGTTTTGGCAGTTATCGTTTTCATCATCCCCATCTTTCTCTCTGTTTATCTCAACGCTTTCATGCCTCCTCTGGTAGAGCCGGGAGGAAGTGTCAGGTACGATCAAAGCTGGCAGCGAGGAGGGGAATCCGAGACAGGCCTTTTACTTTCCTTCTGGGCTAGAAAACGTGGGAACGTTGATGACTTTCACTGGGTGACCTCAGCGTATCTCATATCCAGAGAATGGACAAAGAATCCAGAGGAACCTTGGAAATTCGGCTCCTATGTCCGCCGCGCTAAATTCTACAGTGACAAAGTCGAATCTTTCAACCTTAACAACCCTAGCAATTTTGAAGGGGAAACATACAGCTCTGAGTTTTTCCTCCCTTATTCAGTTATCTCAGAAGGTCGGAATCAGGGAAATTTCCCTGACTACAGACCGGAACCACTGAGTTCCATCATATCTGGAAGCGACAGGATCCAATTCGGCGTGGAGACCATCACAGTCGTCTCGAAGAGCAAAGATAAATTTGCCCGGGAAGGCATCTATGGCAAGGTCAGAAGTGACATCTTCCTGTTGAATGAATACGCCGGCCATACCTTCGCCGAGGAAAATTACTCCACCAGTCAATGGCTGGCCATGGTCTATGGGGAACGACGATATCAGTCGGCCCAGATCAAGGGACAATCACAAGATTTTGCAGACTATTCAACAACATCATTTCCAGTTGAGTTAGAGACAGGTACTGTTAGTCGGGATACAAAAAAGGGGATAACTGTTTTTAAAGAGAAAGAAAGGGAGATTGCATCAGGGATACTATTCAACAGGAGTACAGCACTGATCCCTAATGATCCCGAAAACGAACAACTCGGATATCGGGGACTGAGGATACTCAAATTCACAAACACAACAGGTAATCCACAAAAATTGGAATTCATCGAAGAAATACCTAAAAACCTAGCTCAAAACGTGAATCAGCTCCAATTTAAGATTTTCACAGGGGATCCGGAATTAAGCATCACCAACATTCTTAATGACATACATGATTTTGTGAGTATCTCAGATTTTGTAAATTCAGGACACGCAGAAATCATTAAGGAGGACCCTCTTCTTAGAATCATTATCTGGGGCGCAGTTGCAGTGGCAGCTAGTACACAAATCATTTCGATATATGTACCTCAGTTGGTTGGGGTGCAGCCACGAATGGATAAAGCTACATGGAATAAACAATCCGATGCTGAAGTTCTAAAATGGATAGACGCCCGTTTAAACAAGTATTGCGATAAGATACGTAAAAGCGCAAAAGCAAATAACATCCCACCCAGACTTCTCGCGACGGTAACCCTTAATGAACTAGCAGACTACGATTTTTTTGATCAGCTTGAGGAATTAGAATATCTTGGATCAAGTCATTCGGCCGGTTGGGTACAACTCCAACCAAAAATAGTGATGGATCACGGATTAATTGATATCGGCCCACAAGATAAAATTCGTGACCCGACAGTGGATATTATTAATGAGGATGAATCGAGAATTGTTCCACCACGCTTCCCAGGTGACTCTCCGATTGTTTACAATAACGTTTTACATAGAAATAGAATGGTATGGGAACGTCTTGTCAACCCGGAGTCAGGAATAGAGCTGGCGGCAAGAGAGATTTCTTATCTTTTGAACATGTTAAAAAAAGGCAGTCCTTATGCGGAAAATCCATGGGGACAATCCCTGCTCAAAAATCCCGAAGAAGGTATTGATATGAACAACATCTACGCTAATTTGAAAGTAAGTGATTCACAAAATAATCCCAGAAAGCAGCAAATCGAACTTGAAAAGACTTTGGCAATTCTGGTAGTATCAGCCTACAATGGTAGTGGAGCAATTTATAAGGTTAAAGATAAGAACTCTATCTTTCTAATCAATAATAATCCCTGGGCACCGGGCAATAAAGAGACATCGGATGGAAAAGAGCGTCCCTTCTATGCGCCAAGGGTACACGCAGTTAATGCAGCGGAAGAATTCACAGAAAGATTATACGAATTTTCGTGCCTGAAAGAACACAGTACTCAAAATACAACTCCACCTCTCAACCATGATTACAGAGACCTTTTGGCAAAGGATATCCTGGTAAAGCCGGAAGAGATTGGTGAAGGCTTCATTTTATTCCAAAACATGCTGACGGACGACAACTCTGCCTCCGTCGAATTCAAACATTCGGGAAAGGGCATATCGGTAAGTGTTCATTTAGAGAAGAAGAGGGATGAAGCGGCTCATGACAGGGCAAAAAATGATTTTGTCAATAAGAAAAGGCAGGAAATGTCCAATCAACGATATGTTGTCGAAAAACTTAATTTAGGAGATTATTCATACATTGTCTGGCAGGGAAAAGCCAGCTTCGATGCACAATCCTATCCGGGAGAAAGATGGCACGTGTGGGTGATAGGTAACTCCTACTCCTATTCGGGTAATTACGATGAAAATGCTCCCCTGGTCAAGCGGTCAGTCATCAATGCCATCTCAGCCATGTACCATCGTGTTGTCGAATTAGAGTCAAGATAACCCTCTATTCAACTAAGGCTAAAAACAATAAATGAAAGTGTTCGGCGGTGGCTTTGCCTCCGTCGGATATATTTTTACAGGCTTATGCCTGTTTTTATTCAAATTTTTTACCTATTTTTATTAAGTTATTATTGATAAAAAGTGGTCTTACTCCTTATGAAGCGATATGGGCAGCAACTGTAGCTCCAGTAGAATTTCTTGGGAAAGAAAATGAATTCGGGACATTGAAGCCAGGTAAACGAGCTGATATATAGCTTGTGGAAAAAAATCCTTTTGATAATATTAAAAATATAAAGCATCCATTATGTAATATGGCTTGTGGAAAGTGGTTAACAAAGGAACAACGAACTGAATCAGTAATTCATGTAACTATGATGCATCGAATTTTCTATTGTTCCGTATTTATACTAAAATAACTAAAAAACATACTAATTATGAGAACCAAGTATTGTCTTATCATCGGATTCGTCATTTTACTGATTTCGCCGTCTATTAGAGCACAGGAAGAAGCCTGTTCAACTACCAGAGAAAAAATCGCACTATTATACAGGGAATATCACACTAAAATAGAAATTGAACAACCTGCTGGAGATTTTACTAATTTGAAAGTTTTTAGTAAATCGGGCGATGTTAACATCCTTCCCAGTAATAACGATAACATAATAGTTGAAGCAGATGTGGTTATTACTTCCATGTCGGAAAAATACCAGCAACGATTCATGAAAAGATTTATGACCCTGGGATTTGAAAAAGAAAATGATAAGTTAGTTTTCAGGAGTAATTTTGCGAACCAAAAAACAGAAGGACTTTATGGAATTGGATATATAATACGACACATAGGGACCCCGGGATCAAAAATTAATTTCACTATGTATGTACCTCATAATCTTTATGTATCGGTTATTGATGGTTCCGGGGACCTTAACATTAAAAATCTGTCAAATGGAATAAAAATAGCCGATGGTTCTGGTTCAATCCATGTTGAGTCAATAAGTGGCCATGTTGAAATATATGATAATGCAGGCGATATAAAGATTGAAAACATTATGAATGTTGGCGAGCTAATTATCCGGGATGAAAGTGGTGATATCTATGGCAATACTATTTATGGAAGCGTGGATATACATGATGGTTCCGGTTCAATAAACTTGCAAAATGTTAACGGCTTGGTTGATATTCATGATGGTTCAGGAGATATCAATGCTAATGTCACCGATGGCAGGGTAAACGTTCATTCAGATGGATCAGGAAGCAAAAATATCTCGTATAATACCGGTTATTGATATAAAAAATATTACAATAAATAGTTTTCGTAGGCAGAAAACAGCAAAGACTAAAGCAATCTTAACAAACAAGATAGCTTTAGTCTTCTTATTTATTGTTTAATAAATTCGCTGTTTACTCAGTTTTCGATAGTAATCGGGCTTTTTCTACTAAATCAATAAATTCTTCTTTATACTCTTCATCTTTATGTATTGCACTCCTGGCCATATCATGTACCATTGAATAGGTTGTCGATCCTTTAAATCTACTATCTCTTAAAAGCAATCCAAACCCTGCCAC
>CAZWGG010000167.1:0-9407 GCA_964633305.1 uncultured Bacteroidales bacterium | reverse complement strand
CGTTTTCTTATCAAAGACTTTAAAAAATAGGAGTTTTCTGGCAGGCACTAAGTAGGAATTGACTGTTACTAAAGATTTTAATTTCTTACTGTTTCAATAAAAATTTTCTAAATTTGCTCGCTTTATAGAAAAGCTATTCGTATATGATAACTATTGATCAATATAAAGACTTGGTAAAGCGTGAACAAGCGCTGAGGAGGCATCTTTGACATCGATAAGAAATTACAGACAATAAAAGAAGAAGAAAAGCAAACACAAACGCCTGATTTTTGGAATGACCCGAAAGAGGCCGAAAAAAAACTTAAAAGTATTTCTTCGCTTAAAAATTGGGTCGACTCTTACCAAAAAGCAAAAACAAATGTTGATGACCTGCAGGTTTTAATGGATTTTCAGAAAGAAGGGGAAGCTTCGGATAAGGAAGTTGAAAAGCAATACGAAGAAACGCTTCAAATTATTGAAGACATCGAGTTTAAAAACATGCTTGGTAAAGAAGAAGATGCCCTGGGTGCTATTCTTAAAATCAATGCCGGCGCAGGCGGAACCGAAAGCCAGGATTGGACAGAAATGCTTATGCGAATGTATATTAGGTGGGGCGAACGTAACAATTATTCGGTGAAAGAAATAAGTTCCCTTGTTGGCGACGACGCTGGAATTAAATCGGTAACCCTTGAATTCACAGGAGATTATGCTTATGGGTATCTTAAAAGTGAAAATGGCGTTCACAGGTTAGTCAGAATTTCACCTTTCGATTCCAATGCACGCAGGCATACATCATTCGCTTCTGTTTTCGTGTCTCCGGTTGTGGATGATGCAATTGAAATTGTGATAAACCCGGCAGATTTGGAATGGGATACCTTTCGGTCGAGTGGTGCTGGAGGACAAAACGTAAATAAGGTAGAAACAGGTGTTCGGGTAAAACATTTGCCTACCGGAATAACCGTTGAAAATACCGAAACTCGCTCACAACTTAAGAATAGAGAAAATGCCATGCGAATTCTCAGATCACATCTTTATGAACTTGAGCTTAGAAAGCGAATGGAAAAACAAGCAGAAATTGAAGGACAAAAAAAGAAAATAGAATGGGGATCCCAGATTCGCAGTTACGTGCTCCATCCATACAAAATGATAAAAGATCTTCGCACAAATTACGAAACCGGCAATGTGCAAGCCGTACTTGATGGTGAAATAAATGATTTTATTAAAGCATACCTGATGGAATTTGGAAGAAAGTAATAATTTCGTTCTTCATTAGGTATCTTTCTTTTTAAAACAATATTCCCAAGTTAGAAATAATTCATATTTTTAAAAATAACTTTCGATATTCTCAACTTTATAGTATCTTGTATGTTTCCCAAGAAACTTTCATGAATTGAATTGCATATGGTGAATTTAGATATCAGCTATTCGCTTCCGTTTGAAAATCCGGTTATGATATTTACACTTTTAATGCTGATTATTCTAATTGCTCCTTTCTTATTTACAAAACTCAGAATACCCCAGATTATCGGACTTATTCTCGCAGGATTAATCATAGGCCCTTATGGCCTTAACCTAATAGAAAGAGAAGGAAGTATTGAACTCTTAGGAACAGTTGGGCTATTGTATATCATGTTTCTTGCCGGTATTGAAATTAATCTTCATGACTTTAAAAAACGAAAAAACCAAAGTTTTGTGTTTGGCGCCCTCTCGTTTGTTATACCATTTACAATAGGAACCCTTTTAAGCTATTACGTTTTTGGCTATCCATTGATATCTTCTTTGTTAATAGGCAGTATTTTCTCTTCACACACACTTGTTACCTATCCGATAATCAGCCGGTTTGGGATATCAGGAAACAGGGCGGTAAACATTTCAATTGGAGGAACTATTCTAACAGACCTGCTTTCTCTTTTGATATTATCTGTTATTGCTTCCATCGCTAAAGATGGTTCAGACTACACTCTTTGGCTTAAGATGGCCATTGCTGTACCTGTGTTTGCTCTTGTAGTCTTATATGGTATCCCCTGGGTTACCCGTTGGTTTTTTAAACTTTCCTCTGATCGGATTTCGCAATTTATATTTGTGCTCACTATGTTATTTTTAGCAGGTTTTTTAGCTCAACTGGCAGGGATAGAACCAGTAATTGGGGCATTTTTGGCTGGATTAGCATTTAACCGGCTTATACCTCACACCTCGGGATTGATGAACAGGCTCGAGTTTATGGGAAACTCTCTTTTTATCCCTGTATTCTTAATAGGAGTTGGAATGCTTATTGATATTAAGCTTCTTTTCAGCGGATTACATGCATTATATGTTATTGTTCTTACTATTGGTTTTGCAATATTCTCAAAGTACCTGGCAGCTTTATTTACACAAAAAATATACAAGTTTAAAGCTATTGAACGAAGAATTATTTTTGGACTAAGTAATTCCAGGGCTGCTGCGGCATTAGCTGCCGCTATTATAGGGTTTAATATCATTATAAATTTAGAGGGTGACAGCACTCCCGCTAAATTGCTTGTAGAGGAGGTTCTTAATGCCACAATTTTGTTAATCCTGGTTACATGCGGAATTAGTTCTTTTATCGTTGAGAAAGCCGCAAGAGAGCTCGTAACTCATGAAGAAGTAGAAAGTGCAGATATATTACCAAAGTTGCAGGAAAGAATATTGGTGCCTGTCTCAAACCCAGATACCGTTGAAACGTTGATAGAGTTTGCGTCAATTATAAAGTCCCCAAAATCATCAGACCCTTTATTTGTGCTGAATGTTATTGATAAGGAGGAGGATAATAAAACATTATTGAGGTCAAAGAGGCTTATTAACAAGGCAAAACAAACAATATCAGCCTTTAATATTCATGGGGAAACCATAACCCGTTACGATATAAATACAGTTTTGGGTATTCTGCATACTATTAAAGAAAGTCAAATCTCTGATCTTGTGATTGGTGTTTTTGGAAAAAAATCTTACCTGGAAACTTTTTTTGGAAATATTAATGAAAATATTATTAAGCGTACAACTATTTCTGTATTTCTTTCAAAGTTGGTTCAACCTTTTAACACAATTGCCAAAATACAGGTATTTATTCCTCCAAAAGCTGAGTACGAACCAGGATTTGTGAAATGGTTAGGAAAAATTTTCAATATTGGCCTTTCATCTGGCAAAAAATTGGTTTTTTATGCTCATCCTGGCACAATTAAGCATATTGATTTCTTTCTTTCCAATAAAAAAGCCTCCATTAATTTAGAAATTAATGAATTTACAGCTTGGGAAGGGCTTACTAAATTGAAGCAACAATTTACAACTAACGACTTGCTTGTTATTATTTCTGCCAGGCCAACTTCTGTTTCACATTTTCCTTTACTGGAGAATTTACCTGTAATATTAAGCAGGAATTTTGTAAACAACAACTTTATCTTAATTTATCCAGAACAATATGATTCATTTCAAAATCTTACTATCCGCGATTTAGGAGGCACCTTAACCGGTCAAATCAACTAGGATGTTTAACTTCCACTATTCAGCGGTAGCAGTAAAGTAACAAAATTATTAAACGCAGAAAATAAATTTTTAGCTCCATTTTATTGCTTGTAATTGTATAAATCAACGTGTAGTATAGTTCAATAATCAATGTCGCCTTTTTTTCTCGCATGGACATGGCACGGCTTTATGCCTTTTCTTAGTAGTACAACCGGAAATTGAGGCTAAATAAAAAATAAGTAGTAATGGAATGAACCATCTTAGAAAAAATCTTTTTAATGTATTATAGTATTGCATTGTTTTTTTACAAAATTAACGAAAATGAATAAATATATAAGTCCATTTAATTTATAGTTGAGTTAAAACATATAGGGTCAAACCTAAATTAATGGTCTTTTAATAAATCAATGTGCTAATATTTTTTTAAAAAAAAAGTGATGAAAATAGATTTGTTAGTTGTTTTTTGTACCCTTTTCAATATGGTATTCTCTCAAGGGTACAATTTACAAAAAGAACACGAAAAATTAGTTGAAGCGGAAAAAGCATTTTCGGAATTATGGGTAATGAAAAAATCAATTGATAGTTTTCCATACAATCAGATTTAACGGTCCTTCCCAGGCTAGCAATAGAGCTAGGATACAATTTTTAATGAAAGATATTTCTATTTTTAGTCTTTATTGATTAAGTGAATAGAAATTTTTCTAAGTAGTTCATTCCTATTAATCGGCTTTGCAATAAAATCATCACAACCTGCTTCAAGGCTTTGTTTTCTCTCTTCTGACATAGCATATGCCGTTTGTGCAATAATAGGTAAATCTTTTCTAAACGATTTGATTTGTTTTGTAGCTTCAATTCCATTCAATTCCGGAAGTTGAATGTCCATCAGAACAATGCTTATTTCCTGTATTTCCCTACAAAACTTCACGGCCTCTAATCCGTTCTTTGCCCAAATAATTTCCGCTTCGGTATATGTGCGTAAAATCTCTCGCAAGTATATAAAGTTTTTTTCAACATCTTCAACAACCAATATTACATTGTTTTTTAAACTTACCCATATGTCTTCAATATTTTCTTCGAGTTTCTTTTTTTCAGGTTTAACCTTTTTTAAATAAGGAATGGAAAAATAAAAAGCAGCCCCTTTATCTAGTTCAGATTCTACCCAAATTTTACCTCCTAAAAGTTCTACTAATTTAATAGCAATTGCAAGTCCAAGTCCTGTACCACGATATAGTTTTGTTTTATCATCTTCAATTTTAGTGAACCGGTGGAAGATTTTATCCATTTTATCTTTTGCAATACCTATTCCCGTGTCTTTTACAAAAATTATCAGAATGCTTCTCTTTTCATCCACACTGTAACCAATTTCAATGTATCCTTGGTCGGTAAATTTTATGGCATTATCAGAGATATTATTTATTATCTGCCTTATTTTAAAAGGATCAGTATTGATTAAGTAATCTACTTCATTATCAGGAATACTTTTTACAGCTTTTATCTCTTTTAAATCTTTTCCTCGTTCTAACGAATGCGCAAAAACAATAAAGGTTTCGTCAATTATCGGATTAATTGAACATTTTGTTTTTTTAACATTTAATTGATTCGATTCAATTTTTGCAATATCTAAAATGTCATCAATTAAATTCAATAAATCTTTTCCACTTGATTTTACAAGTTCATAGTATTTTTCTCTTAACTCTTTTTGAATATTACAGTCTATTAGAAATGATGAAAATCCTAGAATTACATTCAGGGGAGTCCTAATTTCATGAGACATGTTCGCGAGAAATGATGTTTTTAATTTATCAGATTCTTCTGCTTTTTCTTTTGCTTCTTCCAATTCTTTTGTCCTTTCAATTACACGTCTTTCCAAGTTTTCTCTTTCTAATTTTAATTCCTGTTCCGCCTTATCCATTTTATTCTGGCGTTCTTCTATTTTATTAATCATAGTATTAAACCCATCATAAAGTAGCCCTATCTCATCTTCTGTTTCTTTTTTTATTCTTATAGAATAATCTTCAGTATTGGATATTTCTTGGGTTAACCCAGCGAGTTTTAAAATAGGTTTTGATACTATTTTCTGAAACCAATAAGCAAGAAGTATCGTTATGATTAATAATGTAATTATAATGACTACTACTGTGTATAAATAATTTCGAAATTTAATCTTTAAATTTTTCATTGAAGCTATGAGGACTACAGTACCAAAAACTTCATTGTTATAAGATATAGGTTCACTAATATAAATACAGTTTTTATAAAAATATGCCTCTGGACCCTTTCGGTAAGTATATGAAACATCGAAGTCTTGGTTTTTGGTATATTCTGCATATAAATCACCCTTGTCAGTATATAATAATCCACAAACAATTGAAGGAATTTTATCTAACTTATGAAGTATATCCATAGCCCCTTCTTTGTCATCAAATATAAGAGCCGTAACACTATATTCTGCAATTAGTTTTGCATGCATCGATAAGTTATCAGTCATTTCTTTTTTGAAAGTTTTCAAGCTATTAACGATATCCACTGTAAAACCTATGCAGACAATAAAAACCGCAATAAAAAGAATTATTATGATGATCTTATTCTTTATTGATATTTTTTTCAAAAAATTCATTTTTTTGCAATTATATTATTAGCGCACTTTTCAATAATAGATGACTAATTTTAAAACCCGCTGATTTAATTGATTTTTCATTAATTTCAAATCGTACTTTATTTTTGTCTGAAAAAAAATTAATATGAACACCTTCATTTGCATATCCTTTGCTATCAGAAAAAAGTAACACTCCTGACTTATTAGCATTTGCTATCCATTCATGTAATTTAGAGTCCTTAATATTACTCAAATAGCAAATATTACATTTGACCAAGTCATCTGTCTTCTTAATTGAAATCACTTTTACTTTTCTTTTTTTTATTGTTTTAAGATCAAAAATTTGTCTTAGTATTTTGCTAAAATCATTTTCATCTGTTATGCCAATAATAAATGTTTTACTTGTGTCTGAAAGATTTGTAGAAGGCCATTCTATAAATCGTGTAAAATGCTCAAAATAAACTGCTTTTAAAACATTTTCATCATACTGGGCATTTGTATACGTCATATACAGGAACAGGGTAACAAATGTAATTATCCATTTTACTACTATTTTCTTTATGTGCTGCCAATTACCCATACAAATCAATTTCCCTTGCTAATGCAGGAATTTCTTTATCGCTTTTTAAGTTTGATCCGGTAATCTTAAACGTGATATAGTAAATGAACAAATTGATAACAAGGAATCATTCGTATTCATAATCATTATTTCTTGGTTAGTTTAAGTTACTAAAAAACAAGGAATAAAACTATACAAATATGGTATTATGATTCGATTAACTTGCTGGATATGGAGAATATGAAATTTCTCTACATTATTATTTAGTTCATAATGTCAGCTTGCTTCGTTATGCTTGCAATCGAATACTCTGAATCAAATACATGAGTTTATAAACAAGCACAAGTTAGTGCGAATAAAAATGTTTATGCCCCGTATAACAATTTCTTTTTTACCTAAAAACCAAGCACTTCAATACTTTGAATGGATGATTCAATAGGTATGGTGTTTATGTTGACTGCTTGCCGTATTGCCAGTTCATACCTTACTTTGGCCAAGGGTATCTCTTTATTCGTTATGTCAACCTGTATACTAAATTCGGTAAAAGATCGACCTATATTTTTGGTAGGCTCATCGGCAAATAAATTATTTTCAGAAAGGTATTTTTCAACCTCATCAACATTGTCATTCGGAACATTAAAGAGTATCATCACTTTATTTTCGGCGTTTACAACACCATATAAGTTCAATAAGAACATCTTTAACAGTTCATTCTTTTTAGTACTCTGTTTTAGTCCCGGATTAATCCATATCCCCGTTTCAGACTCCATGAGGGTATCTATAATGGTTAATCCATAATTTCTTATAGCACTTCCGGTTTGGGTGATCTCTACACCTAAATCGGCTCCGTTGTTTTTCACTTTGGCTTCTGTTTTGCCCCATGTTTCATAAATCACAACTCCATGATTAATTTTGGGAGGAGTTTTGTAATTTTGTACCGAAAATGACGAGTAATCTTCATATTTACCCACTCTCTGTAGTACATTCTGTACCCAATCCAGTGCCAGGTAAGGCATTTCAGATACTATAACTATTATTTCTTTTGTTTGGCATAGTTTCTTAACAAAACTATCAATATCAACCGAATCTGTACTATTGGCTATTCCAACAATTTTCACCTTTCCTCTTTTAAGAGACAAGACTTTTTCAAGCTCAATATTAGTATTGAACTCAAGTTTAAATTCAAGAATTCTTTCTTTAATCCAATCATCACCGGCAATAGCTACATCCAATTCATTAATTCCAAGTTGTGAACCAAATTCCTGGGGCCGTCCGTCCCATCCGAATAAGTAATTAATTGTACTGAATTTGCTGGGGCCACCTGATTCGTATCCTGATGTTTTAAAACCTGCATCTTCCAATAATTTAACCAGGTTTCCTCCACGGTTAGGATTTGCTAAAGAGCCGGCGGGCATTCCTATTTTTAATATTTGATCTGTCATATGAACTGGTTTTTCAAATATTCTATTTATAATTCAACAAATTGTAACTTATTTCCTTCAACTATTTTCCTATAGTAACAAGATGTATGCGGTAAACCGTTTTCTCTTTTTGCATGACATGCTCCTTTCCCAACAGGAGTGACCATATACAATAGTGAATTTTGCTCACAGTTGATCCTGATTTCTTCAATTTTTAATAAATCGCCAGATGTTAATCCTTTTTTCCACAGCTCATTGCGGCTTCGACTGTAGTATGTGGCATATCCGCTTTTTAAAGTTTCATCAAAAGCTTCTTTGTTGGCAAAAGCAAGTATTAATACCTCCTTTGTTTTATAATCTTGAGTAACAACAGGAATTAAGTCTTTTTCATTCTCACCAAAATTCAGCAGTAAATCTGTAGCATATTCTTTGTTCATAATATAATGTTGATTAATTTCCAAGACGTAAAAGTAATAGATTGTATGGTACCAAACAAAAACAAAACCAGTTCTTTTTTTATGTCATTTGAGGAACAAATCTATTCTCAGCTCGTTATGATCAATGTTTTTAAAATGCTGTTAATAAGGTTATTATAAAAAAGTTGCGATATTTTAATTGTATTTTGGTGACGATCGTCACCACTTTCTGATGATTTATCTCACCAATTTGTATGCTCATCACAAATCTCGAACATTTACAATTCTATCAAGTATATATATATGAAAGGAGGACAAAAAAACAAGGACAGACAATCAATTCAAAACCTAAAATTAAGGGAGGACAGCGACTATGAAACGAATAATAACAATGATACTGATTTCAGTTTCTTTACAATTTGGATCAATTGCGCAGGAATCACAACCAATAAAAAATAAAGAAGTTAATAAAGATACGTTTGCATTACAAAATAACCAGGTAGTAATAAACGATAAAATGATTGAACGGTTTAATAATTACAAAACAGAAGGAGAATACCTTACATGGCGCGACCTAGTAGCCGGATTTGACAGCCAAGCGTTATATGATTTATACATGGCATACTTAAATGCTAACCTTGAAACCCAATCGCTGAAAGATATTAAACTTGCTTTGGAAAATGAACAAACAGAACGCCTGAACAATAGCAATATAGTCACCAGTGACCTGGTCTGGTTTAATGATGTAAAGCAGGAAATTAATGAAAAATTGAGAATGTCTGAAATGGTAGTTCAAAAATAGAACTGCCATTTGTGTTCTCAATAAAACTGCCTTCCATTTTTTCCAGTATATTTTTTCATTTGAATCAAGAATTTCTCTTGTATTTGCTTTAAGCTTATTCTTTTTTTATATCTTAACTACCTGTTTCGTGCAATAAAAGGGTAATTTCAGATAT
>CAZWGG010000166.1:0-9440 GCA_964633305.1 uncultured Bacteroidales bacterium | reverse complement strand
GAGTATCAGTAGATGAGGTTGTAATTGTTCCATTCGTTAGATACAGTGTGCCAGCAATGTCAACAACACCGGATGAAATAGTTATACCATTTGGATTATTAACTTTAAAAGAATTAATTGCATTATCATCAGAAAAATCACCGGAAATTGTCTGAGGTACAGTAGATGTAAAAGAAATCAGGTTATCCAAATCTACACCTGCATCAAAAGCGCCGTTAACCTGTATCAGGTCACCTTTAATATCAATGTCGATATCGTTGCTATTTTCTACACTTAAAGCAGCGTCTCCATTTATTTCAAAATCCCCATTTAAAGTAATATTTTCACCCGGTAGTTGTCTTTTAGCATTACCGCTAAATTTAAGATTATTTACAAGAGATATTCCAGCAAGCACATTAAGATCCGAATTCCCACCATATTCCAGAGTTCCTCCTGCCGATGAGAAAAATTCATCATAAATACCTGCAGGAATTACTTCACGTTCTGAGTATAATAATCCATTTCCTGTCACTTCACCGAATCGATGTCCAAAAGTTGTATTTATCAAAACCGTTCCTACTATTTCAGTAGCATATGATGAAATGTAATTTGTTGATATAGTAACGGTATCTGAGGCATTTATTTTTGTAATTGCTCCTCGTGGACCTCCAGTAACATTAGGTGTCCAGATTATTGAGGTCGTCCAGTCTCCGTTCGAATTTGTTTCATAAGTTGGCACTTCATCAGGAATAGCGCCATTAAAAGATGAGCCATCAACGCCGGCAGTATAATCACCGCTAATCTCATCATCATCAACTCCTGAAAAATCAAATATTAGTATTTCATTAGTTTCATCAAACTTATCAACATCATCATATTTATTCCATTGACCTGATCCGTCATTTAACAATCTTGCAGTTATATAATCATAAACATCATATGGAGCTGTTACTTCAATATCGCCGGGTGAATATTTCATATCTGCGGTTGCAGAAAATCCTGAAATACCACTGGCTCTCATCAACCAATGATACTGTAAAACATTATCAGCATCAATAATTTCCGGATCGGGTGCTTCACTGTCTTCCTGAATACTTGGGTGCATTTCATCAGCAGCTTTAACAGTAATATATCCGGTACTACTAGTATTTGTAGTGATATCAAGAGTTACAGGTGTGTACTTACCCCCCGATCCTATAGGATACACAAATGTTTTTGCTCCCGAAGGCAGGTATTTACGAACACCATAATCGGTAAAAGAAACATTTGTTTGAATCATGTTTGTTGTAGAAAATGGATTATCTTCTTCAATTACTGCATCAACGTTAAGCGTTAACAGGTTTTTACCTACCCAAAACACTCCTGAAGTAAGCTTAAGTGTATCTGTTACAGTAAAATTATTTCCTAATGGAACTTTAACTCCATTAATATTATTTATAGATAACTTACCAAATATTCCTGAACCGGTTAATTGCTGTTCGGAAGTACCATTAAAATAAATACCTTCACCTGACTGTGCACCATGTATATGAGTTCCGTCGAAATTACAATCTCCCTGAATAGTTATAGTATTTGAGCTATCTCTAATAGTACCTGCTTGAAAATCAAAATCATGGGCAATTGTAATAGCTGCATTGCTTTCTGCTAACCATAACTCGCTTGCTGATGTTTTTGTTAAATTATAAAATGTTGTATTGCCTACAATACGTTGATTGCCATATCCGCTAAGGTATGTTGTATTACCATTCGGTGTAAATGTGCCACTATTAATTAAATCTCCAAGTAGAGTTAGATCCAATCCATCAGCATCAAATTCAGCTCCTGATTGTATAGTTAAATTTTCGTTTATTGTTAATGGTAAAACCCATTCGGAAACAGTTGGACTATTTCCACTCGAGTTATCAACAACAATATTCTGTACATTGATGGTTGAATAAATTCCCATATTCTGAGATGCAGGTGTTGAGGCATTACCAAATGTTATAGACGCCCCACTTCCAATGTCTGAGGTTTCAGGATCGAAGTATAATGTTGGCGCTGCCGGTGTAGTTTGTGACCTAACAATAGTTATGTTTGCATCAGCAACCTGGGTAAAGCTACTGCCACTACTTAAAATTTCGAATACACCCCTTCGATTTTCCGGAGCTGTATTTTCTCCAATTGTAATAGTTGAACTACTGCTATTTTGTGAAAAAGTAAGTATGCCATCCAGTGTTATTATATTCCGTCTTATTTGTGATCCAACTAAAAGACTACCTCCATCTACTTGAATTTCAGAAGAACCAGATGCAGTGTATTCAATATAATTATTTCCGTTTCCGGTTCCATTAATCATATCTAACGTACCTCCATCGAGCCAAAGTTTGCCATCAAGCCAGATACCATTATCATCACCATAAACATTAGCTGCACCCTGTGATATCTTAAGGCAAGCCGTTGAAGGAATTTCAAAATCATCATCACCTGAAGAAAGATCAATATCAATATCAGGATCATCAAGTATTAAACTCCCATTTTGTAATTCAAGTGCTTTTAATACACCTGCTCCAGAAGTAGTACCACTAAGGGTAAAATCATCAGTAAACGTAAAAGTACTATCCTGGTTACTCCCTTTATTCATTACAATACGATAAAAGTCAGGTACTGATGTGGAAGTTCTGTAATAACTATTATTACTTTCGCCTTGCAATTCAAGAATTACTGCCGGTCTATTTGATGCATTAAATAAATCAATGTCGAAACCATTACCCGCTCCATGAATAATATCTCCTTTTAAGATAAGCGTATGTTCTAATGTACTGGCAAAACCCGGATTATCAACTACAATATTTCTATCTTGCGGATTAGAAAAAGGATCTTGTGTAAAATCAATATCACCATCAACTGTAATCTCTATCGGACTTCCTGTACCGGGAAAATGAAAAGTTCCTCCAGCCCAATAACCTATGATCAGATCATTATTAATATAAATATCCTGGGCAGGTGTAACATCCGCATCACCTTGTATTATTAAATTTCCATTCACCTCAATATCCTGATCTATAGTATAGTCTGCACTTTCTATCATCAGATTTGGAATAGGTTCGGGTATATTATTTAAAGTAGCGTCTCCTCCAAAATATAAATAGTAAGATTCCGGGTTTGAACCAAAGTCTCCAAAATCAGCTGAAACATTAATAGTTCGAGTAGCATTGAAAGATATCATCCCTGTATCCCTGACCGCTCCTAAATCATAAGTGCCATTAACATGAAACTGCAATCGACCAACATTTTCAGAAGTAGGAGAAGTATTTGTTTGTTCAAATTCCAGCATAGCAAGAGTTGCAATTGAACCAACATGAACATTAATTCTGGCATCACCCATTATCTTCACAATACTTCCATCGGCAGGAACAAAATTTGGGCCTGTAGGGGAACTTCTATGCCATGCAGAACTATTGGACCAATTGAATGAACCTGTTGATTCAGAATAATAAATATCCAAGGCACCATTAAATCTATTTACCCTGCCTGCTGTATAGTTAACCTTCCCAAGTGTAAAACCACTGCCCCCGTTATCAAAATTAATTGTATTAGTTGAAGTGTTTACCCCGCTTGAATTTCCGTCCGAGTTTCTTGTATAAGGGTCTTCATCTAAAACATAGCCGGGAACATATTGATTTTCATTACCAACTACATCAGATTGATCATATATAAAGTTATATTCAACTGTAGGAAGTGTACTAAAATCACTATGTCCTACGCGCCAGTAATAGGTCATCAAATTTCCCCCACTAGGATCTGTTGTTAATAATTCTCCATCGTTAGGACGAATAGTGATATAACCATCGTCGCTGAAATTTGTTACAATTACCTCAGCAGGGGTATATTTTCCTGAAACACCTAGTGGAAAACCATAAGTTCCGTTTTGTGTAACTAATATTGAAAGACCTCCATCTGAAGAATTCCCATCTGAATAGAACATTTCGATTGCCGCACTTCCACTGCTTATATCGTAATTATTGGTGGTCAGGCCTTCATGTAGATAATCAACTTTCAGGTTGTAAGATTGTAAGTTAAATCTCCCAAAGAAATATGATATTCTTTTTATATAAACATCACTTGTAAATGTTATTATATCAGTATTCGGAGCAGGATTGATTTTTACATTTCCAAATATAGCACCATCCTCTGTATTTAAATTGAGATCAGCATCTTTTAACATAATCAGAGAATACAGATGAGTTGTGCCTGGTACATACACCCCGCATTGCCCATCTTTTTTTACTGTTACCGGCCCAAACAATCGAACAGAATGTTCTCCTTGGTTTAAAATACCAC
Organism: uncultured Bacteroidales bacterium; assembly: GCA_964633305.1. Taxonomy (GTDB): domain Bacteria; phylum Bacteroidota; class Bacteroidia; order Bacteroidales; family UBA10428; genus CAZWGG01. The sequence goes on along the minus strand of CAZWGG010000166.1, from coordinate 5,141 downwards.
TCTCAATTGTTAAAGCATTTTCAATTTGAACCAGACGTGCAATCCAATGACTATACGAATTATCTTCTTGATATTGGGATGTTTTTTCAATATCTCCTGTAACAGTTAACGATTTATCTGCAGGTTTATCTAATGTCAGATTATAGAAATGTTCTTCATATCCATCATTTTCAACAGGATATCCTATATATAAATAACCATCTTCTGTTCCGTTAAAGGTAGTGGTATTATTATCATGATCAAAGGTACTTCCATAATTAATGGAGAAGTTTCTACCAATCGATAAATCATTCCCATTAGTGCGTAAGTATGAAGCTGAATCAAGCGTAATATCATTTGAAACAACCAATGCATTTTGCAACGATACATTATCATCCTGTGTAACCTGGAAATTGTAGAAATTAGCAGTTGAATATATTTCTGATGTCCCATCCCAGTCACATATAACATCTCCCCCGGTTACAACGTAGTTCCCAGCAGAACATTGTATATCGATAGAACCATATGTATATGCTGTCTGGCCTTCAACAATTAATTGTCCGCCTGACATTTTAAAATACATATCCGGGTCATTAAGACTAAATAATGCAGCAGCATCACTTATCTGTCCATTTCCATTTACACGAAAGATGCCTCCAGTTTGAACATAACTGTAATATCCGGAAGCAGCACTACCTGTTAATCTTAATTGATTTATATCTACTTCGCCTCCTTCGATTTGCACAGATCCGGCAGCCTCTGGCCGATAAACAAGACCAGCGCTATTCGATGTAGATAAATAGCCATTTTCAACCTGGATAATGCCATATATATAAATTCCCTGATTACTTGCACCATTATTATATGCAGGCTGAGCATGTGAAAAACCTGTCCAGCTTGTATTATCATCGGCAGTTGAATACACTTCTACATTTTCCCCGTCAAGAATTAATCTGGCTTTTTCTCCAACTGACCAATCATTACCGCCTTCTCCAAGTGACGGAATAACAACTTCACCTTTAAGTCTGACAGAACCTGTCTCAATCCAAAACGCTTTATTGTGTTGCGGATTAGCGACAGTTGTTGTATACGAACTATTATTAGGGCCAAAAAGTGCAAAATAAGCTTTATCATGAACATAAATAGACAGCTCATATGTATTGTCTGTACCTTTATTTATATGTAGGTTATATAAATCTGTAGTATTGTATAACTTAAAATAATTATCAGATGCATTTGTAAAATGAAGTGTTACAGCTCCTGTTGTTGTTTGTGTTGTATAATTTGGTAAAGCTTGATTTGTCAAACGAACCGATCCGTAACTTACAAAGTCACCACCAACATAGAAATCATGAAATCTGTTGTAATAATTTTGTCCGCCATCATATGCATTTGCTGTTCCAACACTAACAGAAGCATTAGCTGTAATATTAACATTTCCATCAACAATTAAATCCAATAAAGCAGTTGATGTATTATCATTTATCCTGAATTCACCCTGAGTTATAGTTAAATTTCCATTTATTTGATAATCAGCCAATAAAGTAAGAACATCCGTTGAATTATCAAGATCCACTTCTACATGATAAAATATATGGGCTGTAGTTAAATCATATCCTGTACTGTCAAAAACAACGGTTCCTTCACCCTGATCTTCAGTAATAAAATGCGAAGCATCACCGGCAGGAAAATTGTCGGCTTTTAGTATTATTTTACCACTTCCCCTTATTTCAGTAAACGTATGACCGGCAGTGGCCCTAAAATCAATACGGCCTTCAACAGTTAACCGTGCATTTGTTTTGTTATTTGAAGAAACTGATATTGTACGGCCTGAAAGAACAACAACATAGTCACTTGCACTGGTTGGTGATGTTGAAGGCGTGTAATTATCGGGGTTATTGGGTAAAGCCCCCGATGGGTCTAAGGTCCATATAGCAGAATTATCCCAATCACCGGATACTAAAGAATACCAGGTTACTCCAAACACAGGAGATGAACCTAAAAGGACAAAGAAAATTAAAAATACCTGTATATTTTTTATTTTAATCTTAACTTTCATAAAAACCTTTTTCCCATTAAAATTTGCTTTTTTATATTAAGTTACTAAATAATTAAATAAGCCAATTAAAAAAAGTTCTCAACAATTTACTCTCTACAATTAAGTTAAGAAGATTTTTTTTCTTTTTAAAAAAAATGATCACTTTTTCCAGTTTACGATGATACAAATCATTGGTTACATAATAGTCTATATTAAATCTCTGATAACTAATCTATTTTGATTAACAATAAAAAAACTTATGCATATATTTAGATATGATGGACAAAAATATCTTTCTGTTTCATATGATCTTTTTTAAATTCAGTTGATTATTCAAGTAAACAACTGTTTTTATATATATTATTGTTAACTGATTATGAGCATATTACAAAAAAATAGTTATGTCCTCCAGATTAGTACCCATACCGAATTAAGTAAATACACATACATGATATAACGGTTTTCCGATATATCATGTACGTATTTTCCGACAAAAGCATTTAAATTGAATAGTATAAGAAAATTATGTAATATTGTATATCATACCGAAATAAAAATGGTTTAGAATAAATTTAACCATTTTTATCCTGGGTATAACTGAAAATAAAAAGGCATCCTGTTAAACTGTATGGTAAACCTTTTGTTTTCTGTATAAAAAGTAAAAAGAATATTGCGCAGAAGTTCTTTGGTGTTATTATCTCTTTCTGATTTCATTTTTCATCCCATTGTTTCAAAAATAATTATCTCAAATCCATAAGTCAATGGAATCTAGGAAAAAAACTGAAACTAAAATTGAAAAGGTTGGAGAAGGGGTTTACAGAAAGGTATTTTATTTGAAAAACATATTAACAGTGATAATGGACTATACTGAAGGGCCCATGGAAAAGCCCTTGGAATACCAACCAAAAAAGTATGAACAAATTACATATGTGGCAAAGGGACAACTATTTGTTACCATTGTTGAAAAGAAAAAACATTTAAAAAAAGGGAGTGTTTTCTATGTCGCTACCAATAAACCTTATTCCATACAAACCTTAAGCAAAAATGTTAGGTTGGTATCAAGTTATAGCCCTATACCAGAGGAATTTCAAAAGCCGTAAACATTTATTTAATGAAGAAACCATATTTTTTAATTAGAAGCACATACTTTCTATTTATCGTTATTTTACTTTCCTGCAAAGGCGGTAAAACCATAAAAGTTGATAGTGACCAGTTATATACAATTGGAGATTCGCTGACAAGAATCGATGAAAAGACTAAAGAAAAACTTCTGAATACCAATAATTCTTATGTTTATCATTATGGAAAAACGGATTTAAAAGGATTGCAAATTAAGTATACAGATACCACAGGTTATGCGGAAATTTCAAATAAACTTTTTGGTTTTCCTCAAAATTGGAAAGAATACAGGTATTTACAATTTAATGTATATAATCCCTCTAAAGCTAATCTGAAGCTAGTTTTAGCAGTTTGTGGAAACAATAGTGTATTAGGAGATACTGTAACCCTATTTTCTAATAATAAAGTTTTTTATAAACTAAACCTTTCCGATTTACCATTAACAGGTGACAATACTTCAATTTATGAACCAACATCTTTACGTTTTTATGGAAAAAGTTCTATTTCTTCATTTACGATTATCATAACCGGACTGAAACTAATTATATCTGATATTACAAAACCAAACCCAGTTATCGATCAATATGGCCAGCGAATAAATGCCAGTTGGCGGGGAAAAATAAGAAGTGTTCAATATCTCAAATCAAAGAAAAGTAACGAAGAAAAGAACCTGGTACAACTGAACCGTCAGCTACAAACTGATAAGTTTGGAGGTTATGTTAGCAGTAAAAAGTACAAGGCAAGAGGGTATTTTTATGTTTTTGAGGATAGAAATAAATGGTGGCTTATTAGTCCCCAGGGAAATATATTCTGGTCATTAGGAATTACAAACGTTTTACCTGCGGATTATATGAGGGATGCAACAGTTATTCGTGGCAGGGAACATATCTTTCAAAATATACCCGAAAGAAATGGGAGATTTTCCAATGTATTTACACCAGATGGCAAACTAAGTTATTATGCATACAATATAATAAGAAAATACGGATCGCTTGATGCATGGTATGAAACATTGAGTAAAAGATTTTCAAATTGGAAAGTAAACTCTATTGGACATACATTGGAAAAAAACATTCCACATGTGCTTCAATTTCCTTATACAAAGATGTTTATAACGACTAACAACAAAAAATTACAAATTAAAAATGGGTTGTGCGATTATTTTAATCCCGAATGGGAAAACTATACGGACTCTGTTTTGTCAAAAGCTACCAAACATAAAAACGACAGTTTTTTAATAGGTTACCTTGTTGATAGCGATATAAACTGGAACCACTTGAATTTGTTAAGTATATTACCTGAAAATGCTTACGGACGTTTTGAATGGGAAAGAATCCTGAAAAGAAAATATTCATGGTCTCTCCGAAATTTGAACAGTGCATGGGAAACTGGTTATACGAATTGGGATACGATTAGAAATTTAAAAAAAATAAATAAAAGAACAATACTAAGAGATTACCTGGATTTTGAAGAAGCATTTATTGAAAAGTATTATAAAACAATATCAAGAACATTGAAAAAATATGATCCTAAACATTTACTTATATGTAGCGGAAATAATATTTTACATCTTCCTGATCATATAGTTAGTTCACTGGGAAAATATTACAACATTTTGCTTGTTACTATTCATAATTCATTACCCGATAAGATAAATTTAACAAAAATATACAGGGAAATTGGCAAACCTATCCTAGTGGAGGGTCAAAACTTACCTTTAGCAAGTAAAAAACAATTACCTGCTAAAAAAAAGCTGTATACATCAAAAGAACGGTCAATCTATTTACAAAATTTTGTTAAAGTTTGCGCTGAAATGCCATTTATAGTGGGATGTCACTGGAAACAGTTTGTTGATATGCCAATTATCGATAACCCGTCGGATGGAAGAAATAAGATTATAGGATTTGTTGATGTTACCGATCAGCCCTATGAAGATATGATTAATGCAATAAGAATTTGTGGTCAATCCGTATATAGATGGCAAAATGTTCCCGGAAACTAATAC
>CAZWGG010000165.1:0-9501 GCA_964633305.1 uncultured Bacteroidales bacterium | reverse complement strand
AATCTCGATTCAAATTTTTTTTATGAAATAAAATCAATCCATCCGAATTTATCTTCTGCAGTTCCTGATTGTATGGAAGTTATCCAATTATATAATTTAGTGCAAACAGGACCTGGCTTATTATCTTTACAATATTCATAAATAATATTCAACTGTGGATCGACAATTTTACGTATTGGTGTGATAACAGCAGCAGTACCGCATGCCCCAACCTCTTCAAACGTTGAAAGTTCATCAATTGGAACTGGTCTTTTTTCAACTTTCATCCCCAAATCATTACACATTTCAATAAGACTTAAATTGGTAATGGATGGAAGTATCGATTTGGAATCCGGGGTTACATAGGTGTTATTCTTAATCCCAAAAAAATTTGCGGGCCCGGCTTCATCGATGTATTTTTTTTCTTTTGCATCAAGATATAGTGAAGTGGCATATCCTTTTGAATGAGCAATTTCGAGAGAAGTTAAACTTGCTGCATAATTTCCTCCAACCTTAAATGGGCCCGTACCAAGCGGAGCGGCACGATCGAAATCACGACAAATCATTATATCAACAGGAGAAAACCCGGTTTTAAAATATGGGCCAACTGGTGTTACAAAAACCATAAACATATATTCTTTAGAAGGCTTTACGCCAACTTCGGCCCCTGTGCCAATTAATAAAGGTCTTACATATAATGATGCCCCATATCCATAAGGAGGAACAAACCTCTCATTTAACTTAATTACAGAATATATAGCTTCTTTGAATAATTCATCGGGAACAACTGCAAGTTTTATTCCATTAGCCGTAGTACACATTCTTTTTGCATTCTCTATCCAACGAAAAACCCTTATCCTGCCATCTTTCCCACGAAATGCTTTCATGCCTTCAAAGGCCTCTTGTCCATAATGTAAACATGTAGCAGCCATGTGCATAATAATATGTTCTGAAGAGGTTATCTCCAGCTTTCCCCACTTGCCATCCCTATAATAGCATCTTACATTATAGTCGGTTTTTATGTAACTAAACGGTAAATTTTTCCAATCTACATTCTCCATGTTTCCCTTGTTTGTATTATTTTTCTATTCTACGTATAATAAAAGTTTCAACAATCAATTATGAAAATAATACACATAACTAATTAATAAAATGACATTTTTCAGTATTGCAATATACAAAATATGATGGAAAAGACAATTTTATAAACGATTTCACGTGTATTTTTAAACAATTTTAATTAAATTAATCCAATAATTTCCTATTTTTATTATTTAAATAATTAAAAAATTAGGTTTTCTAAACTTTTACCCATGGAATATAATGATTTAGTTTTAGTCACTTGGGACTTTACCGATAAATCGGTATTTGCACTTGAGCATGCAATTAACGTTGCCAAGGTTATTAATCACGACATTGCAATAATTCATGTTGTCAAAAAAGAATCTGAAGTTTCTGGTGCTGAAAAACAAATAGCAGAAGAAATAAAAGGGAAATTTGACAATGTCAATGTGAAGCCAAATATCATTGTTAAGGCGGGTAGTATATTTACTACTATCGCAGAATTGGCAACAGAAATAAGTGCCCGGATGGTTGTTATGGGAACACATGGTATGAAAGGAATGCAAAAACTTTTGGGAAGTTGGGCTTTAAAGGTTATTGCAGGTTCTAAGTCACCCTTTATTGTTGTGCAGGATTCTCCACATAGTGAAAAATTGCGCAATATTGTGTTGCCTATTAATTTTAGAAAAGAAAATAAGGAATGTATAAATTGGGCTAATTATTTTTCAAAAAAATTCGGGGCTAAATTTTATGTGTTTTATGCAAAACATACCGATCATAATTTTGTGAAAGGAGTTGAATCAAACCTGCTTTTTATCAATAAATACTTTGCACAAAAAAATATCCGCTATGAATTGAAATCGGCACCTGCTAATAAAGATTTTCAAGATGAAGTTGTTGAATATTCGAAACAAATAGAGGCCGATGCAATATTAGTAATGACAACAAGGGATATTGGTTTTGCTGATTATGTTTTAGGTGCCCAGGAACAATATATTATCGCTAATAGTGAAAAAATCCCTGTAATTTGTATTAATCCAAAACCTGCAAAAATTGGAGGAGGATTTAGTACTTCCGGGGGATAAAAAGAATTCCCGGGCTTACACTACCTATAATCTTTAGGGATCTGTTAAAACAGTATCTTTTACCCGTAATTTTTTTGATAGTATTTATACAGGGATAATAACTTTTGTTAAATAATATCAGTGCAAAAGCTCGTTTTTTTGGAAGTTTATCATTATGAACCTGCTTGTACATTATCACTGAATCAATCCCATAAATTTTTTACATTTGTCTCAAAACATGTCCTTCATTCAAATAAATAAAAAATTATGAACCTGGTTTTTGTGACAAATAATAAACATAAATTCGAAGAAATTAAAAACAAAATCGGAACTCCTTTACACCTTTATAGCCTGTATGATATAGGATTCCATGATGCTATTCCCGAAACTCATGAAACCATTGAAGAAAATGCTATAGAAAAAGCCATGTTTATATACAATCGCTACAAAATGGATTGTTTTGCTGATGATACCGGACTTGAGATTGATGCATTGAATGGAGAACCCGGGGTTTATTCTGCCAGATATGCCGGAACAAATTGCACATTTGATGATAACATGAACAAAGTATTAGCAAAAATGAAAGGGATAGATAACAGAACAGCCAGATTCAGAACAGTTATTGCGTTAATAGAGAAAGGAAAAGTAATATCCTTTGAAGGAATTATCGAAGGTGAAATATTAATAAACAAATATGGGAAAAAGGGATTTGGATATGACCCGATTTTTAAACCCCGGGGATACGAAAATTCTTTTGCTGAAATGACCCTTAACAAAAAAAATAGAATATCTCATAGAGCAATAGCGGTTGAAAAGCTTATAATATATCTCAAGAATAAGTATTGAAAGGAATAATAACTCAAGTTTTTTTGCGTATTATAAATGTCATATTAGTAAAATCATATATGAAATTCATTAAGGGTTTTCTGTCAGGATATTTCCTGTTTACATCAACCATATTTGCATTTACTCAAATACCTAACGGATCTTGGCGTGATCATTTACCGTATTCCCGTACCAGGAAATTGACAGAAGTTGAAGATAAAATTTATAGTTCAACCACAGGAGGCCTGTTTTCTTATAATAAATCTGATAATAGCATACAGAAATATTCAAAGGTTAACGGGTTATCAGACGTAAAAATCAGCTATTTAAAATATTCAACTACCTATCAAATATTGGTCATATGTTATGAAAATGGAAATATCGATCTTATCCATAACGATTCAATAACCAATATACCTGATATTAAAAGAAAACTTATGGTTGGAGATAAAACCATTCGTAATATTCTTTTTTTAGAAAATAAGGCTTACCTGGCATGTGGATTTGGAATTGCTGTACTTGATTTATTAAGAAAAGAAATAAAGGAAACCTATCAATTTGGAGATCAGGGTACACAAATTAAAGTAAATGATATCACTTTTGATGGTGAATTTCTTTATGCTGCCACTGTGCAGGGAATTTACAAAGCCAACATCAATAGCCCAAATCTCGTTGATTATAATTTTTGGTCAAGAATTACAAACCTGCCTGATGAAACTGCCGAATATAAAAGCATTGTATATTTTAACAATGAGCTTATAACTTACTATCGAAATCTTTTAACAAACTTTGATGAAATTATTGTTATGCATGAAACCAATTGGTCTGAATGGATTTTTAACGAACCTGAAAGTAGTTATAATGACCTAATTACGCATAATAACTGCTTACTTGTTTTATCAACCAGTGATGTTCGTGTTTATGATCATACGTATACCCTTATCAGAGAAAAATCTTCGGGCAATCCTCAAAGTGCACTTTTTGATGTAGATAATATATTATGGATTGCCGATCCTTCAAATGGCTTAATAAAATCATCTTTAAATGAAAATGTTACAGGAATAGCTCCAAATGGCCCAAAATATATTGATGTTGGCGAATTAGAATATTCAAATGGTTGTATTTGGGTAGCTTCAGGAAACGAAACAAATATATGGGCAAGCAGGGGGGCATATAAATTTAAAAATGAAAAATGGGAAAACTTCAATAAATTCACAATCCCCGAACTGGAGACATTTTATAATATTAGTGAAATTGCTATTGACCCCTTAAACCCGGACCATGTGTTTGGAGGCTCTGTTGGATATGGAGTAGCAGACATCAATGGAAATTCGGCAATAATCTATGATGAAGAAGATGGAATTTTAGAAACCATTGAAGGATATGGCCATGGTTATATTTTCATAACAGGCATGAGTTTTGACCCGGACATGAATCTTTGGATATGTTCGAATTATAGCGAATATCCTGTCTATGTGATACGTCCAAATGGTAATTGGGAAAAATTAGAATTTGAGTATGATGGTTTCGGAATTAACACGCTTGTAAATGAAATATTCGCCACTTCATTCGGTCAAATCTGGCTGCTTATGCAAAGTAAAGGGATATTAGTTTTCCAGGAAAATCAGGATGGAACAATTAGTGAAAAGTTTTTTACTGTAAAAAACCAGGAAGGGAACTTAATAGACAAGGTATATTCTATTGCTGAAGATAAAGATGGAAATATATGGATAGGAACCAACAAAGGCCCGGTTGTATATTATAATCCCATAAATATCATTAATGAAAATACGATAACCGGGGACCAAATTAAAATACCCAGGGAAGATGGATCGACAAATGCAGATATCCTTCTTCAAAATGAAAGAATAAATTGTATAACTATTGATGGGGCCAACCGAAAATGGTTCGCTACAGAAAAATCAGGGGTTTTTCTTATGTCGGAAGATGCAAAAGAAGAAATTCATAATTTTAATGCCGATAATTCTCCCTTGTTTTCTGATAATGTGTTATCAATTGCCATCAATCATGACAACGGTGAAATTTTTTTTGGAACAGACCGGGGTATTCTTTCATTTATGGGACAAGCGACAGCAGGCAATACAGATTTTGATAATGTATATGTATACCCTAACCCTGTAAGAGAAGGGTATGAAGGAGACATTACTATCACAGGGCTTGTAGCTAATGCTAATGTTAAAATTACTGACATAAGCGGTAATATTGTATATGAAACAAAAGCTTTAGGGGGCCAAGCCATATGGGATGGAAAGAATTTTGCCGGGGATAAGGATTTTACCGGGGTTTATCTTGTTTTTTGTACTAATGAAGACGGATCAAAAACCCATGTAACAAAATTATTGTTCATTCATTAATTTTGCCGTATAATAGTATACTATGTTGCATAAAACCAGGGGAATAGTCCTAAATTATATCAAACACGGAGAAACAAGTATTGTTGCCCACATATATACCGAATTATTCGGACGGCAATCATATATTATAAATGGGGTACGAAGCAGCCATTCAAAAACAAAGTTAAACCTGTTTCAACCATTGACTATTCTCAATATTGAAGCATATTTTAAACCAAAAAGAGAGCTGCAACGGATAAAGGAAGTTAAAAATCATGTATTACTATATAATATTCCTTATGATATCAACAAAAGTTCTATTGCCATTTTTATTGCGGAAATACTTTACAAAACCTTAAATGAAAGCGAAACAAACCCAACGTTATTTAATTTTTTATGCAGTTCCATAGAATTTTTAGATTTATCGGATAAAGGTATTTCAAACTTTCATCTTGCTTTTTTGCTGCATTTATCCAAGCATCTGGGCATATTCCCACAAATTGATTTAAGCTGTTTTTTCTATGACAACTTAAAAGAGCAACCAAACAATATGATCGATTACAGGTTCTTCAAAAATTTACCGGAAAAAGCTAAAAAAGGATTATTACTTATCTATGAAAAACCTTACCAGCATTTAGGCAATATAAAACTTGATAAATCAACCCGGGTAATATTGATTGCCAAACTTATAGATTTTTATAAAATTCACTTTGAAAACATTACGTCAATTAAATCGTTAGAGGTGCTTAAAGAAGTCTATTATTGAGATTTTGCTGATTTTTTTCCCTAAAAAATTCAAAAATGGAAATCTCCATTAGTATTAACAATAAGCCATAAACAGTATCTTCAATTGGAATAGTGAAAATTTTAATGCCTAAATTTTCCTGATCATTATATAAAACAACCGGTTCAGAGATAAATTTCCCGGTTAATATGCCGTTAATCAAAGTAAAAGGCAATAAGACCACGACATACGAAATGTAAAACATGCCCAAATAACCGGCTTTAACCACGGTTGATAGGATAAAAATATAGCAGCCCGTTGATAGAAAAGTTATAAACGTATATCTTTTTTCAATATTCAATAGTGCTACCAATAAAAAAAAATGCTGTTATTATAATTGAAGGCAAAACATTCCGCCATTGTTTATAAAAAGCAACCTTTTTATCAAAACTTAAAATTAAAGGGATAATAACCGAAGCCATATTAACTATAAAATAAGTGCTCAACTCTTTTTTCTATTAGCCTGTGAAGAATATTGTTCCCTGAAATATCGCCAAGGGACCATAAATAAAAATGCGGTAAGAATTAATATGCTATTTACTACCCAATTCATACCTCATATATTCTTAAATTAAATTTAATTTATATTTAAGTATAGATTTACCTAAAATATAATATTTCCTTTTATTTGATATCCTTACCCGGTTTCTTACAATTTCTTTTGAAGATATGTTTTTTATTTTTTTCAATAACCCATAGAAATACACATACGAAAGATAAACCCCAAACTTTACAGGTTTTGGAAGTTTTCTTATCCCTTTAAAACCCTCCTTAAAATCATTTTCTATTTCATTTTCAAGTCTAGCTTTTATACTATCATTAAATTCCTCCATTTCAATACCTGGAAAATATGTTCTGCCTAAATGGTGATAATCTGCTTTAAGGTCCCTTAAAAAATTGATTTTTTGATACGCCGAACCCAATTTCATAGCATAATTTTTTAGTTCTTCATACTTCTTTTTATCTCCTTTACAAAAAACCATTAAACACATTAACCCCACAACTTCAGCTGAGCCGAGGATATATTCTTTATATTCTTTTTCATTGTATTCCCTTTTATTTAAGTCCATTTCCATGCTTTTCAAAAATAAACCTATCAGTTTCTTATCAATATTAAAATCATGGACTGTTTTCTGAAAATTATTTAATACCGGGTTCAAACTTATTTGGTTATCTATTGCCATATATACATCTTCTTTAAAACGATTGAACAGTTTCTGTTTATCAAAATCATGAAACGAATCCACTATTTCATCGCCCAACCTAACAAATCCGTAGATAGAATAAACAGGATTGCGGTATTTCTTGTTTAAAAATTTAATTCCAAGCGAAAATGAAGTGCTATACGTTCGGGTAATTATTTTACTTGTTTTTAAAGAGACCTGGTCAAAAATTGCTTTCATAGTATAAAGTATTAGTTTTTTATTATTTGCTGGCATTTTTTACTAATCGCCTTGCTGCAATTTCACCTGATATTATAGCTGAAGGCACTCCGGGACCGGGATTAGTAAGCTGTCCGGCAAAATATAAATTGTTAATTTTTTTACTTTTCATTCTTGGTTTTAAAAAAGCTGTCTGGCTTAAATTATTAGCCAATCCATAGGCATTTCCTTTATATGAATTATAATCTGAAATAAAATTCTGTTGTGAATAAACACGCTTAAAAATAATATTATTACGGATTGATTCACCAATGATTTCTTCAATCTTATCTATTGAATAATTAAAATAATATTCTCTAATAGAATCATTATCTGATAGGCCGGGTGCTGCAGGAATTAATACTGTTATGTTTTCATGTCCTGTTGGAGCAACTGTACTGTCTGATTTAGAGGGACAAGAAATATATATAGCAGGCTTCTCCGGCCAGTCCGGGGTATGGTATATTTTTGAAAAGTGTTGTTCAAGGTCGGTATCAAAAACCAGGTTGTGGTGGAGCAATCTGTTAATCTTTTTATTAACCCCCAGATACAATAAAACAGCAGATGGGGCAAAAACACGCGAATTCCAGTATTTCCGCGAATACGAACGATATTGAGAATCTATCAATTCCTGATCAATATGCTGATAATCAGCTGATCCAATAACATAATCAAAAGTATAATATCTATTATTACTCCATAATCCATTAATTGTCTTATTTTTAATATTGAAATTACTGACCGGTGAACCCAACTTTATTTCAACATTGTATGATTTTGCTAACCTTACAAAAGCTTCAACCACCTTATACATGCCCCCTATCGGGTACCATGTGCCTAAAACCAGGTCGGCGTAATTCATAAAACTATATAACGATGGTGTTTTTTGCGGAGTTGAGCCCAAGAATAAAACAGGAAATTCCAAAATTCTTATTAATCTAATATCATTAAAGTTATCACGTATTACCTTATATACTGATTTAAAAATGTCAATTTGAATTAATCCGGAAAAAACCTTCCAGTCAAGATAATTTAAAACCGAATTGCCCGGTTTATAAACTAATTTTTTTATCCCGAAATTATATTTAAATTCAGCATCAGCAAGAAATTTTTGCAACTTTTTGCTGCTGCCATTCTCAATGGATTCAAAAGTGTCATATAACTTATTTAAATTAGCCGGAACATCAATATAATCATTTTTACCGAAGAATACCCTGTATGACGGATCGAGTCTAATCAAATCATAAAAATCTTCAACATTTCTCCCAAACATTTCAAAATACCTCGAAAAAACATCAGGCATCCAATACCATGAAGGCCCCATGTCATATATAAACCCATCACTGCTGAAATTACACGCCCTGCCTCCCGGCATAGCATTTTTTTCAAATACGGTGACATTAAACCCTTTATTTGCCAGGTAAACTGAAGCTGAAAGCCCTGCAAATCCTGCCCCTATTACAGCAACTGATTTCAATGGTTGTGTTTTATTATTTGTTTAATTTATTTTTTATATTTATTCAACAAGAATAAAATAAATTTGTTTAATTAGAAAATAATTTCAGTATATGTTTAGTAAATCATTAACTCACTCCAATAAATTAATATGGGTTATTTCATTTCTTTACCTTATTGGGTTATTACTTTATACCTTACCTCCGTTACGTGTTTTTACTTATTATACTCTTGATATTTTCCTGTTTATTACCCATTTAACTATTTTAACCCTATTGATTTTACAGCTAAAAAACAATTATTTTATTGGGCAAATTATACTTATAACACTAATAACTTTTAGTATAGAAATAATAGGGGTTAAAACTGGGTTGGTTTTTGGCGGGTATGAATATGGTAATGCTTTTAAACTAAAAGTATTTGGGGTACCTCCAGTTGTTGGATTAAACTGGGTTGTATTGGTACTTTCGGCTACAGGTTTGGTGAAAAAAATAGTTAAAATCAACTGGTTGGTACCTGTTCTTGTTGCATTTTTAATAGTTGCTTTCGATACAATA
>CAZWGG010000164.1:2614-9504 GCA_964633305.1 uncultured Bacteroidales bacterium | reverse complement strand
TATTATGGGGTAGTTTCACCAAAGAAACTTTCAAAATAGAATGGTTTGTTTATGCTCAAAGTCTTTCTTATGGTATTACTTTACTTATATCGTTGTTGATTGTATTAAGTAAAGAAAAAACAATTAAATTAAACCTTACTGGAAAATACAATATTTCTATTATTAGGAAAAGCTTACCCTATGCATTATTAATATTTTTAATGGGCTCATACTATAGAATTGATTCTATTTTATTAGAAAGGCTCATTCCCCACGGAGAAATTCAGGCCGGGATTTATGCCCACAGTTTCAGACTTTTAGACATGCTCCAGAATTATGGTTATTTATTTGCTCTAATTCTTTTACCCATGTTCGCAAAAATGCTAAGAAATAAAGAACCCATAGGACAACTTGTAAATATTTCATTCATTTTAATAATTGTGCCGGCTTTAATAGTATCAATTGGTTCTGTTTTCTACCGGGTTGAGATTATCGATCTTTTGTATAATGAGCACATATCTACATCATCAAAAGTATTTGGAATTCTAATGCCCGGGGTTTGCGGAATTTGCACAACCTATATCTATGGAACATTACTTACCGCAAATGGAAACCTAAAAATTCTTAATATTGTTGCAGGGGGCGGAGCTTTCTTAAGTTTAACATTAAATCTAATCTTAATTCCCAAAATTGGCGTAATTGGTTCGGCCATATCTAATTTGTCAGCTCAAATCTTAACTTCAATAACCCTGGTAATTATTGTTAGTAAAATCTTTAAACTTAAAAATAACTTCAAACTTATCGGTCATCTCATAGTTTACATTCCTCTTTTATTTTTCATGGGGTATTATAGCAAAAAAATTGATGTAGCATGGTTTTATGAATTTGGAATATATTTATTTATCTCTTTTTTGTTGGCATTTCTAATTCGAATAGTTGATATTAAACGCCTTTATCAAATAATTCGTTACGGGGATACACTAAATTAAGCTTCTTTTACGTTTATAATAATTATTTTTAATTAAAAACGCAACCTTTCATGATGTATCCTCATCTAAAGGAAGTAAATAGTGCTGAAAATAAGACAATAAAAGAAATGGGATTTTTTTTATAATTATGGAGGAATTTTAAAAAAAGTAATTAAATTTGCTTTTTTATTTTTTAATAAATGTAACTGTTTTGTTTTCAGAAATTTGAAGTTTTGTATTATTAATTTTAAATTAAACACGAAAAAAAGAATTTAGAAAATTACATTTAATTATTATAATTTTATGTAACTTGATTTTTAAATTGTTAAGAAATGCTGTTTTCAGCCAAATTAAACCAGTATGGATTATTTAAGACTTTTGGTCCGAATTAGACCTTATTTGCTAAAACATAATAGCCCGAGGTGGGTTATTGTTCTTATCGATCTTGCAATAACAACATTCTCAATTTTTTTTGCATATTTCTTAAGATTTGGTTTTTCATTCCCTGATAACTACAAGAAAAGTTTTGCCTTAATATTATTTTTAGTTCTTTTTATCAGAACCCTATTTTTTTTGACATTCAAAGTATTTGCAAGTATAGTAAGATATACGAGTTTTCTGGATATCAGAAGAATATTATTATCTGTATCATCGGGTACAGCCATATTATTGATAAGTAATTATTTATACAATTATTTTATACAAGGCACAAATTTTATCCCATATTCAATAATCTTAATGGAATTTTTAGTTACTATTTATTTAATGACAAATCTCCGGTTATTGGCAAAACATGTTTTTCTGCATTTAAATTATCCTGATAAAAGTTTTGTAAATGTAATCATATACGGATCCCGGGAATTAGCGGTAATGACAAAAAATTCTCTTGAACTAGATACGGAAAACCGTTTCCGTGTGGTTGCATTTATTGACAACATACCAAAACTTATAAACAAAAAGTTAGAAGGAATAGTAATATATGATCAGGAAAGCCTTACCCAGATTTTGGAGAAGTATGAAGTTACTTATCTTATTTTTGCCAAGAAAAATATCAAATCAATAGAAAAAAATAATATTGTTAAAACATGTTATGAAAACAAAATAAAATTGTTAACTGTTCCTTTCTTATCTTCATGGATCAACGGTAAATTAAGCTTTAAGCAAATAAGGGAGCTGAAAATAGAGGATTTACTTGAACGTGAACCAATTAACCTGGATAAGAAAAAAATTAAAAATCAACTTTATGGAAAGACAATATTGGTTACTGGGGCTGCCGGTTCAATTGGAAGTGAAATTGTAAGGCAAGTGGCCAAATTTAAACCCGAAAAACTCATACTTATTGACCAGGCCGAGACTCCTTTATATGATATTGAACTTGAACTAAAGGAAAAGCTTGATTGCCATAACTCAGAAATAATTTTATGTGATATAAAGAATAAAGTGCGAATTAAAAAAATATTTGAAATTTTTTCTCCTCAAATTGTTTATCATGCCGCGGCATATAAGCATGTTCCTATGATGGAAAGCAATCCGATCGAAGCTTTTCAAAATAATGTGTTGGGAACAAAAGTGCTTGCAGATATTGCCGATGAATACGGGGTAGAAAAATTTATATTGATATCAACAGATAAGGCCGTTAATCCTACCGGTATTATGGGAGCAACCAAACGTATTGCTGAAATGTATACTCAATCATTGAATGATCATTCCAAAACCAGTTTCATTACTACCCGTTTTGGAAATGTATTAGGATCAAACGGATCGGTAATCCCCAGGTTTCTGAAGCAAATTGAAGAAGGCGGGCCGGTTACTATAACACATCCTGAAATTACGCGTTATTTCATGACTATACAGGAAGCATGCCAACTTGTTCTTGAAGCAGGTGTAATGGGTAATGGAGGAGGAGAAATTTTTCTGTTTGATATGGGTAAAGCAGTAAAAATACTCGATTTAGCTAAAAATATAATAAAATTATCCGGACACATGCTGGGGAAAGATATTGAAATAAAAATTACCGGCTTAAGACCTGGTGAAAAATTATTTGAAGAATTATTGCTTGATGCAGAAAATAATAAACCTACTTACCATCCGAAAATAATGGTAGCAGAGGTATGCAGAAATAACTACGACGAAATAAATGCCATATTAAATAAGTTTGCTATACCTGTAAATAACCAGGATGCAGCGACCGTTGTTAAGTTAATTAAGGATACTATCCCTTCAGTAAAAACAAAACCTGCTATATTTGAAAAATATGAATTGGAACAATTAGGTTCCAAAATGGTGATATAAAAGGTTATTGATTATTTTTAGTAGCTTAAAAAATCCTTTACTAATTATGAGTGAAAGTAGAATTAGCCAGAATCATACAAGCGATGAAATTGATTTATATGTTCTTTTTAAAAAAATAATTGAGAAAATAAGTTCAGCTCTTTCATTTCTCGTTAAAATTTTATTGACCATTTTTGTATTTTTAATAAGAAAAGCCATATATCTGTTTATTTTTACCCTTGCAGGAGTATTAATTGGTTTATGGTTATTCTCATCCACAGAACGATATTATTCTTCCTCCCTGGAAGCACAACCAAATGGCATTGCAAATGGTGACATGATTAATTACATTAACGATTTACATGAACTTTGCGTTGGAAGAAATATATCTTCATTATCCAATGCGCTAGGGATAGAAGACACATTAGCACAAAAAATAAAAGATATCCGGGCATACTGGATCATTGATATTAATAAAGATGGTACTGGGGATTACGTTGATTCCAAGAATGAATTTAAATTAAAAGACACAACTCAACGAAGGCTGAATGACAGGTTTAATTTATCTGTTGAAGTTTTTGACCTTGTTTCTCTCCCTAATGTGAGAGACGGAATATCAAATTACATAAAAAAAAGCCCTTATTTGCAAAAACTAAATGAGATAAGAAAAAAAGATTTGAAGGAGCTTATAGACCAAACAGAAGAAGAAATAACAAAACTTGATAGTTTGCAAAAGGTAGAGTATTTTCAGAAAACTAAAAAACCTATTCGAGAAAGTCAAGTAATGTTTCTCGCGGAAAACCCACCTCAATTATACTACAGAGACATTTTATCCCTTTACTCTCAAAAACAAAGGTATGAAAAGGAGTTGGACCTTTCTATTGAACCGATTACCATCATTAAAGATTTTACGAAAATAACCAAGGCAGAAAATCCGAAAAGCTTATATGCAATTAAGTATGGGGTAGTCTTTTTTATATTAGGGTTCTTGGTAATTGTTTTGGTGAGCAACTGGAAATTTATGAAAGATTATGTTCTCCACCCAAAAAGTTAAATATTGAAATTTGCTATTGTCAAAAAGCTCGTTGTGCCAGATTGGTTTTATGCCTTATCTCCAGTAGCATGCAAAAAGCTATAGAAATAAGAGAAAAAAACAACTCCATGCAACCTCTCCAGCATTGATTCAAATAAAAAATGAATAGCAATAAGCAAGCAAAAAATAAGTAAAATTCTGTTTTGTTGATAATTCTTTTCCCATAAAAACGGAGCAAACAACATAATAATAAGTATACCAATCCCAGGTATTCCAAGTTTAATCATTGTTTCTAGAAACTCATTATGACAGTTATAATAGTTTCCTTTCGCATATTCTTTTAGGTGACTATCATATTTTGCCATTAGTTCATCTTTAATATCACCGGTTCCTACTCCAAATAATACATTCTTTTTAATTACTTCAATTGCCTTTTCCCAAAGCTGAATCCTTACATTTTCTTTTTTAAGCTGACCATATGAACCTTTACTTATTCCTTCTTTTAAAGTAAAAAACCTGGTAAAGCTACCAGAAACTAAAAGCACAAACAGAACTACTAAAATTGACAATCCGATTTTCAATTTAGTATCTTTTTTTGTTAAAAATAAAACAATGATTTCATAAGCAGATATGATTACTATGGCTACAATGGTACCTCTTGCCTGAATAAGAAGTATCATAATTAGAAAAAAGACCAATAATGAATAGTTTACAATTTTTCCTTTTCTTGTTTCAATACTTTTTTTAAGAAATAATTTATCATATATAAAGTAAATAGATAATATAAGATGAATGGAAAAATAACTGGGATGCATAAATACAGAAAGAGAATCGTAATTATACAGACTATACCCGCTAAATAAAAGTTTAAAAAAGGACCAGTTTTTCATTCCAGGCCAAATGACTATACTAAAAATTTCATCTCCCCCATTTTTAAATGACCGGTAAGTAGCATACGAAATACAAATTAATGAAGCTATTAAATTGCCAATGATAAAACTGTTTATAACATATTTTTTTCTTTCAATAAAATAGTTGCTCGAGGAAAAAAAGATAATTGGGAAAATTAACAATGATAATTTTATTTGTACATCAAACAATCCTCTTTTGATATTTGCTGTATATAATAGTCCTGCTAAACAAAGTATATAAAAGAAAAAGATAAATAGAAAATAATTAAATTTAAATGCCCCTCTTACTTTTGTTAAAATATTTTTCTGAAACACCCAACTAAGAAATGAAAGAGATACTAAATAAGGCAAAAGTTCCTTTTTAAATGGCATTAACAGGGCCAACAACACCACAAAAAGATAATTTAAATTTTGTCCCTTCAGATAATAAAATATATTAATCTTTCTCATACTTCGCATTCTTGTATATGCTTTATATACCTTATTAAAATAAGTTCACAAATATACGTATTCCGCTTTAACCTTAAATAGCTAGCAATGGATATTTTTTTATCTCTTGAAGATTATAGTCTGCTATAATCCACATAAAGTTCACTATCCTTTTAAATATTTGCAAGTGTCTATTTTTTACCACTTAAGTGGTATAGAAAAATTACAATAAGGTGACTAGTTAATGGTCTTTCGCAGCCTGATAATATAAAAGTATAATTATTTTACCATTGAACTAGAATCCCGCAAAATGCCAAAATTAAGCTTGTATCTAACTGTAAGGTACTATCATTAAAGACTTCTCTTTATTGCTTTCACCGTAACTATTACCTGATAATCTTTATCTGTGTAAAGCAGCTCCTTTTCAGTAAGTTCTTCAGATGAGATGCCTTCCAATAATGCAACAGAAGCCAACACATTACCATAGTAAAGAACTTCAATATTTTCCTTACCAAAAACTTCGGAAAAAACCTGCTTTACTGATTTATCTGTAAACCTCCAGTAATCTCCCCATCTGTCCATGTCATACCTTGATATTTGTGATATCCCAGATAGGGTCACCAAGGCACAACCATTCTCACCGAGTAAAAAATGAATACCTTTTACGGCTAATTTAACATCATAAATAAAGTTTAACGTTTGTGTACAAATGAAACAGTCGGCAACATTAGGTTTAAGAGTTTTAAGATTGGTTAAATCACCAACAATTGTGGCTTTCGGATTGGTTGATGTATAATGCAAAATATTTTGTTTAACAATTCCTGTTTCAAATAATGATGAGTAATAATCATCTCCAACTTCTAATACTCTGCCTTTTATTAAGGCCTTGTTTTCTTTTAAAAATTTTTCAATATAATATCTATCCACAGGCAATCCCCGTTCTATTCCAAAATTACTCGATATAGGTTTAACGTTTCTTAAATCTTTCCAGTTGGTACCAAATAATTTCCTGTTAATTGACCGCAGTAATGATAAAAAAGATTTTTTTAGTATGTTCATAAGTTTAATTTTGATAATGATACTAAATATACTGAAAACAAAAAAGGGGGCAAACTATAATGAATAAAAACCTTTCTTCGTTTATTCGGAAAATAATTGTACACTGTTGCGTAATCAGATTAAAAAAAGCCATACCAAAGAATCATCTTTTAAATATTTCCAACAACTGCCGTTTATAAATCGCATTAGAATAGTATGAATAATACCAGCTAATTCCGGATATATACAAAATAAAAATTC
>CAZWGG010000164.1:0-2604 GCA_964633305.1 uncultured Bacteroidales bacterium | reverse complement strand
GATGCTATTTCATTTTTCTTTTCATAAGCATCAAAAGTAAGTATCGTTTTCTGCAGCGAAATCTTATCTTTTGGTTTGGTCAAAAATTTGTAATCTTTGCCAAGCATATTAGGTATATCTCCAACATCTGTTGCAATAATGGGTATTGCCATGGACATAGCCTCTAAAACTACAAGGGGTTGTCCTTCATTCCACGATGGAATAAGTAAACAATCATATTTTTTTAACACTTGTGGAATGTCACTTCTTTCTAGAGGACCGTTTATAGAAACATTTTTGTTAGCAAATGCTTTTAATTTTTTTACAAAATACTCATCACAAAGCTCCCCGAATACTTCTAATTTAAATTCACTTAAATCCTTGTGCCTAAAACATTCCACAAGTTCATACAAGCCTTTTGTTTTCAAATAAGTGGATATGCAAACAAAGTTCCTGTTATAAGAATAAGATTTTTTTCTTTCTGCATATTCAAGTGTGGAAGTGTTATGAAGAATTCTTGTTTTCTGATTTTTTGAAAATCCTACTATATGGTCAAAAAATGTTGGCGACAAAACTATTATTTCATTAATTCCTTTTAGGCTGAATCGAACAATAAGTTTGGTAAAAAGATTTTTAGTTGTAAATTCTTTAAAATCGCCCCGGTGAATATGTGCTTTATTTAATGTTTTATAAGATAAAATTTTAACTATAAAAATGATCGGCAAAAATTTAAAAATACCAGGAACAGATAGTGGCAATGTAAAATAAAATATCCTGAATTTTTCTAAACAAAGAATCCTGATAAGCTTAAGATAATTATGCAGATAATGGATAATTTTTCTAAACCTATTTTTATCCCACGAATATTCTTCAATAATACATACAGCCATTTTTTCAGCCTTTAGGCAATCAGCAACCTGTTGGTTGCTGATGCTTATGCCTGTATATGTGTTTGGAGGAAATTCTCCCCATATCAATATCTCACAGTTTCTCATATCTTCATACTCTTCTCTTTAAGGAAGTAAATTACATGCTTATAAGGCCAGTCGCATTCAAAGTGCCTGCGATTTATTACTTTTCCTCCAAATGAATAATAGTTGGTATAATTATCTTGGCTGAAAACATAAGTGAAGTATTTTTTAGCTATTTCAATCCCCATGTCGCTTATATGTTTTAATTTCCCAAAGGGAAACGCAAAGTATTCGCATGGTGAATTAAGTTTGTTTTGAATATATTCTTTGCTTTTCCCAAT
Organism: uncultured Bacteroidales bacterium; assembly: GCA_964633305.1. Taxonomy (GTDB): domain Bacteria; phylum Bacteroidota; class Bacteroidia; order Bacteroidales; family UBA10428; genus CAZWGG01. The sequence goes on along the minus strand of CAZWGG010000164.1, from coordinate 1,373 downwards.
TTGATATTCTAATATATTTCTATCTTGTATGGCAAGTTTAAGATGGTCCATAGTATGAGCGCCTATGCTGTGCCCTTCATCTCTTAAAGTAGAGATTTGCTCCCAATTCATTGGAGGTTTATTAGTTAATACAACCTTTTCCTTAAAGTTTTGCTGATAAGCCGGGCTTCCATCAATAAAGTTTGGGTTAATAAAAAAGCCTGCTTTAATTCCAAATTCATGTAGCACAGGCCGAATTTTTGTAAAACATTCTTCAAATCCATCATCAAAGGTAAAGGCAACAAGGCATTTATCAGCAGGTATTTTTCTTTTTTCAACACATTCCACGGCAGTATCAAAGTTAATGAATCCCACGCCTCTATCGAATAGCATTTTTAATTGATTGGAAAATACTTTCCCTGTAGTATTATCCTTTACACTTAAAAAGTGCCCGTTTAATATATGGATGCCTGGTTTTGGTGTTGATTTAATGCTAAGCAAATCGAGCAATAATTTCCGGGCATATTTTCGAAAAAAGGTGTACATACTTAATTTTTTTATTCTTTATTCCCCATAGTACCGTTTTCTTAAGAAATCAATTACAGAATTGCTCATTTTATTCGGGAGATAACCTAATTTTTCAATTGCATCAATACAACTTTGCTGAATTTCAGGTTTCGATTTTTTTATTTTATCTCTCCAAATACTAATCTTTTGTGCCAAATCATCAGGCGATCCATCTTTAAATACATCACCATTCTTTCCCGGTGTTAATAATTCAACTTCAGGCATATGGAGTGAAAAGTTATCGGTAGTAATTACCGGCAAACCAAATGATAAAGCATGTAACAGCGATAGCCCAATACCACCGGGATAAACAAATAAATCGGCATTAAGAAAATACGGGAAAGTTTCATCGCCGTATTTCGAACCGGTAAATTTAACATATTCTATAATCTCCAACTCTTTAGCCAACTCTTTCACTCCTTTATCATCTCCTTCACCAATTATAGAACACACAAATGAAAAAGAATTTTTTGATTTAAGAACTTTAAGGGCACGTAATAAAACATCCAGTTTTTTATCTTTGGTAATTCTTCCGCAATAGATCATGGTAAAGGGTTCACAAATGGAGTTACCGGTAAAAATATTCGTATTTAAGTAGCCGTAGTCCTTATAGTTAATTGCATTGTTAATAACCTGTATATTTCTTTCTTTTATGCCCATTGCAAGAAGGTTTTCTTTGCCTTTTTTGCTATACACGAAAATACCGGAAGATGTTTTATACATTATTTTCCTTATAAAAACTCCTACCCTTCCCTGGTTACCGAATGTGGCATGTGACCACCAATAAAAATCTTTTCGTAAGATAATTCGAAATAAAAAAAAGAGAA
>CAZWGG010000163.1:0-9512 GCA_964633305.1 uncultured Bacteroidales bacterium | reverse complement strand
ATATTTTCATCTCTTGAAATATATTTCCCATACGTATTTCCAATTAGCAGATCAACAGGTTCATTTTTTATCCACTGGTGCAATAAGAACATGTCGGCCAGTTCACCATTCTTATACTTTGCGTCAGGTACTCTGTCAGCTAATAATTCTTTAAGGCGCCTTGCCATTTTTTTACCCGGTGTACCCGAAACAATATACACAGGTTTCATATCAAGGTCGAGCAAAAACTCAACCATTGGAATTAAATGGTCGGGATCACCCCATAAAGCCACCCGCTTTCCATATAAATATTGATGCATATCGGTAATAACATCGACTAACCGTCCTCTTTCTATCGTAATAGATTCAGGAATAGTAACTTCGGCCAATTTGGAAAGTTTTGAAATAAACCTGTCTGTTGCCCTTATTCCAATGGGAATATCGGTAATTTCAAACGGAACCTTACATTTATTTTCCAAATGAATGGCCGCATCCTTAGTAGCCCATTCGCCAAAGGCTAAAGTTGCCTTACTTATTCCCGTTGCTATCAAATCGGTAATACTTGTTCCTCCTTTTGGGTACATTTTATATTTCCCTGTTAAAGGGGCATCAACAACATCTGAAGTATCAGGGAACAAAATAAAATTTGCATTCATTAGGTTTGCCAGTCTTTTTATTTCACGCATATCGGAAGGTTCTATCCATGCAGATATAATATTTATCCTGTCGGCTTTTTTCCCTGCGGATTCTGAAAAATAATTAACTATACCTTTTACCATATTAGAATAACCGGTAACATGAGACCCCACATAACTGGGTGTATTACAATAAATAACATGCCTACCTAATGGTATTTTCCCATCTTCTTTAGCTTTTTCAATAATTTGTTTTAAATCATCACCGATAGTTTCTGACAAACATGTTGAATGCACAGCAATAACCTGGGGTTCATAAATTGTAAAAATATTGTTTATGGCTGTAAGCAAATTTGCTTGTCCCCCGAAAACTGATGATCCTTCCGTAAAGGAACTAGTTGCTGCCATTATCGGTTCTTTATAATGCTTTGTTAGCGCACTTCGGTGATATGCACAACAACCCTGCGATCCATGACTATGAGGTAAACAACCGTTAATTCCAAGCGCCGCATACATAGCGCCAACAGGCTGGCAGGTTTTAGCCGGATTTACGGTCAGCGCCTTTCTTTCTTTTATTTCTTTTGGTGTATGTCGGAGTAACATAGTTTCTGATTTTAAAATTGATAAGTAATTAATATTCTACATCGGCCATTTTTGCAACAATTTCCGGCTGATCTTTCCAGGGTGGGTCTACAAGTTTCCAAATACTTGTATTTACCATCCTGTCAATCTCCTTATAGAAGTTAATGGCACCTTTAAACCCTGCATATGGTCCTCCATAATCGTAACTATGTAATTGCTTTAAAGGAATTCCGAATTTTTGGATTACATATTTCTCTTTGATACCTGCACAAAATATGGCGGGCTTATAAAACTCGATAAGTTTTTCAGCTTCCCAATGTGAAATATCATCGATCACGAGACTGTTTTTACCCATTTCCGGCATCATCCCGTCATAGTCTTCAAAATTATATCCTTTTTTAATAAGGGTTTCTTTCTTTTCAGCAAGTTCCGGCCGGTATTTTTCCTCATCTTTTTTAACATCAAGTTCTTCAATATTCCTGCTATCTGCGTCAATTTTGATACTTCCGAGTACTTTTCTTCCTTCGTAATCGTCACGATGGGCAAATTCGTATCCGGCAGAAACGGTTTTCATACCTATTTCTGAAAATAATTCCTGGTAGTGATGTGCCCTGGAACCGCCGACAAACATCATTGCTAACTTACCATCACAGCGCGTCTTAACATCATCAGCTACTTTTTTTACTTCCAGCATTTCCCTTTTAATTATCTTTTCAGCTTTAGCTTTTAAACCATCATCTTCAAAATAATCGGCTATTTTACGTAATGATTTTGCGGCAGCATCTGCGCCAATAAAGTTCACTTTTATCCATGGAATGCCATATTTCTTTTCCATCATTTCGGCAATATAGTTGATAGACCGGTGACACATTACCATGTTAAGGTCCGCAGTATGACTTTTTTCAAACTGATAAATTGAAGAGTTTCCACTATATGTCGATACAAGTGTGATGCCCATTTCTTCAAAATACTTCTCTATTACAAATGCATCACCACCAATATTATATTCACCTAACAAATTCACCCTGAACTTACTGCTTTTTTCTATTTTATCGTTTAATCCCACCACATGCTTAAATATTCCGTTATTTGCAATATGATGACCTGCCGATTGGCTAACCCCTTTATATCCTTCACAACTAAAACCAAAGACATTAATTCCTAATTCTTCTTTCATTAAACGTGCAACCGTATGTATATCATCGCCAATAAGGCCAACCGGACAGGTTGAAAATATTGCAATTGCATGTGGCTTAAAAATCTCATAAGCTTCCCTGATGGCTTGTTCCAGCTTTTTTTCTCCACCGAATACAATGTTTGAGTCCTGCATATCGGTAGAAAAAGTATAGGTCATAAAGTTTTCACCTTCAGGTCCCGGATCTGTTTGATTACGCCGTGTCAACCAGGCATAAAACGAACAACCTATTGGTCCGTGTACAAGGTTTACAATATCGCGTGTTGGTCCGAGCACCACACCTTTACATCCTGCATAACAACAACCTCGTTGAGTTATTATACCCGGAATAGTACGAACGTTCGATTGTATTTCCTGCTCTTCTTCAGGTTTATTTACTACAATTGATTTACTTCTCTTCTTGGCTACTTTATTAGGATATTTGGCCAAAATTTCTTCTTTTAATTCTGAAGGGTCTGGTAATTCAATCTTGTTTTTTTCTGACATAGTTCTTGTTTTTTAATTAATCCAATACTGAGTCGCCTTTTTCTCCAGTTCGAATGCTATACGCTTCGCTGGCAGGTAGTACGAATATCTTCCCATCTCCTGGTGTTCCAGTACTATTTGAAGATATAATTGCTTTTACAGCTGTTTTTACTTTACTATCAGGCACTATTAATGTTAACATGCGATGTGGTCGTAACCTGGGTTCAGGTCCAAGTAAAGCGATAGCTTCGGGTTTATTTTCTCTTACTCCCTCCATCACTTTGGCATCCCATTTCCCTTGTCCTCGCCCAAAAACGCGTCCCGAAGCAGTAAAAGAAGGTAACCCGGCATCTGAAAGTGCCTTCTTGGTTTCATTCATTGTATCTATTTTTAATATAGCTATTATTGACTTCATTTTTTATTTTTTTTTTATCCTTGAAAACAGTCATTTACAATCATGCTAAAAAGCAATTACTTACAATTCTTTAGTTCCTCTGCTAACCGTATAAGCCTCTTCAACAGGTGTTACAAAGATCTTACCATCACCAAAGGCCCCTTTTTCACCGGTCCGGGCTGCTTCCATAATTGTGTTTACAGCAAAATCTTTATCTTCATCCTTAATAACAATTATTAACATATCCTTCTGAAGCTCATCATAGGTTATATCGCCCACTTTTATTCCTCTTTGTTTTCCCCGTCCAACAACCGGTATTTTTGTTACTGCTACATAACCTGCTTCAAATAAAGCCTTCATAACTACTGATGATTTCTCGGGACGGACAATGGCTCTTATCATTTGCATTACTTTGTTCTCCTTATTTAAGTTTAAATTTTATTATGGTTAAGTTTATACTTGTATTGATCTGGTTAATTCAATATTCCAAAATCAAGTAATAATTTCTCCAGTTCCTCGATTGCTAATGGCTTAGGAATTACAAACATTTTATTTGCGTCAATTTTTTTGGCCAGAGCCCTGTATTCATCAGCTTGTGCATGAGCGGGGTCATAATCGATAACAGTTTTTCTGTTGATCTCCGCTCTTTGCACCATGTTATCCCTGGGCACAAAGTGGATCATCTGGGTACCCAGTTTTCGTGCAAGTTCTTCAATCATCTGTGCTTCATTATCAACTTTGCGGCTGTTACAGATTAAACCACCTAACCGGACACCGCCGGATTCAGCAAATTTCACGATGCCTTTGCATATATTGTTCGCTGCATACATGGCCATCATTTCGCCCGATACAACAATGTAAATTTCTTGTGCTTTACCATCCCGTATCGGCATTGCAAATCCACCACAAACAACATCTCCAAGTACATCATAAAAAGCATAGTCAAGTTCCATATCTTCATCGTATGCACCTAACTGCTCCAACATATTAATTGAAGTAATAATCCCCCTGCCGGCACATCCAACGCCAGGTTCAGGTCCGCCTGATTCCACGCAAGAAGTGTTAGCAAAACCCACTTTCATGATATCTTCAAGTTCAACATCTTCACCTTCTTCACGAAGGGTATCTAAAACAGTTTTTTGGGCCAGCCCTCCTAACAGCAATCTCGTGGAGTCAGCCTTAGGATCGCATCCTACTACCATTACTTTTTTACCCATTTCTGCCAATCCGGCAACTGTATTTTGGGTAGTTGTAGATTTTCCGATCCCTCCTTTTCCGTAAATTGCAATTTTTCTCATAATCCTTTTTTTTAGTGTAAATAGTTGTTCACAGGATATTCATCAACCGTGCCAACTTTATCTATATAATATGAGAGAAGTTTTTACATTATATTTAACTACAACATAATGAATATGTTATAATATCCAGTTTTTCTTTGAAAATAATAGATTTAACTTTTTCTATTTTACAAAAATGTAAAATCGTGATATTGAACTTACAAAAATGTAAAATGATGTTTCTAACTTTTTTTATTTATTTATAATGTTAATTATGAGCTATCTAACAATATTACATAAAAGAAATATCCAAATATTTTCATGTTTTACATAACTTAGATATACATTTATGTAACATAATGTATTTTTTTAGGGTATTACAATATAATATATTATTTTTACAGTATATTTTTTAAAAAAATAGTGGTATTCTTTATAATTTTTTTAAAAAAATAAGATTATACCTACTAAATTATAGGGTATAAATTATAATTAATAAAATTTAATTATTGTAAGATTAATATTACAAAACAAATAATGAATTAAAATCCATTCCGGTGAAAGCATTTTTTTGTGAGAAAGCGGGGAAAACATGTTATGGAGAAACGGAGCTTCCGCTATTGTTTGAAATTAGCAGGATGATTAACAATAGCAGGTTTATAAAAGATGCTCTTAATCCAATAATGGAATTGGTAGCTAAATATCTTGGCGCAGAACGTTCGCTATTGTCGATTTTAAACAGGGAAGTATCGAGGTTATTTATTGAAGCAGGATTTGGAATATCACCGGATGAAAAAAAACAAGGTAAATATCTTATTGGAGAAGGCATAACAGGCCAGGTATTTAAGACAGGGAATCCAAAATATATAGAAAAGATAGACCAGGCAGCAGGTTTTGTGAATAAAACCAGGATCCGGTTAAAGACCAGGGACCAAAAGGATATATCCTTTGTATGTGTACCTATAAAGGTAGATAATGAAATTGTTGGAACATTAAGTATTGCTAAAACTTTCGATGAAAATACGGACAAAACCGAACTTATTCGACTACTTTCTGTAGTTGGTTCTCTCATAGCCCGGGCTGTTAGGGTAAGACAAGATAGAATGGAGGAGATAGAAAGGTTACGAAAAGAAAATAACCAACTTCATGATGAACTAAAAAGCCGCTTTTTAAATGAGAATATCATTGGCAATTCTTCAAAAATGAGAGAAGCTTACAAACTTATCCAACAAGTATCTTACACCCAGGCTACAGTCCTAATTCGAGGTGAAAGCGGTGTAGGTAAGGAATTAATAGCCGATGCTATTCATTATGGAAGCAATAGAAGAGGCAAACCTCTTGTAAAGGTAAATTGTTCTGCTTTGCCGGAAAGCCTTATCGAAAGTGAGCTGTTTGGATATGAAAAAGGAGCGTTTACAGGGGCAGATAATTTGAAAAAAGGACGTTTTGAACTGGCAGAAGGCGGGTCTATTTTCCTTGATGAAATAGGTGATTTACCTTTACAAATTCAGGTAAAGCTTTTACGTGTTTTACAAGAACGACAATTTGAAAGGGTAGGCGGAACAAAAACCATCTCATGCAATGTCAGGATAATCACAGCAACTAATCGAAATCTTGAAAAAGCTATTAAAGAAGGTAATTTCAGGGAAGACTTATATTACAGGCTGAATGTTTTTCCTATTTACGTACCTGCACTTCGCGAAAGGCGGAATGATATTCCTCTTTTAGTGGATCATTTCATTCAAAAAAGTAATAAAAAAAACGAAACGGATATTATCCGCATTTCATCGTCTGCCTTGGACATGTTATTAATTTATAACTGGCCCGGAAATATTCGTGAATTGGAAAATTGCATTGAAAGAGCAGCTATTTTAAGTGACGATAGGGTAATCCGCTCGCAGCATTTGCCTCCTACATTACAAACAGCCCAATCATCAGGTACTGAAAAAAAGGGCACATTACAGGCTATTGTTAATAAGGTGGAAAAACAACTGATTATAGATTCCCTTACTACAAATAAGGGAAATGTACTTCAATCTGCCAAAGATCTTGGAATTTCAAATAGGAAATTAGGCTTAAGAATTGATAAATATTCTATTGACGTAAATAAGTTTAAACTACAAAGCAATGAGTAAAATTGACATCATAAAATGCAATTTCAATAATAAAGAACATTGTAAAGCAGAGATTGACTTATTGAAAGAGTATATGACAGATAAAATGGGAGATGTTACTCCTTTGAATGATGAAGAAAACAATCGATTGATTGAAGGATTGAAAAATCATCCTACTTTATTGACACTATTGGCACGCTATGAAGGTAAATATGTAGGAATGACCAACAGTTTTGTGAATTTTGCCACTTTCTCTGCACAAAAATTTCTAAATATTCATGATTTTATAGTAAGATCATCTTACAGGGGATTAGGTATAGGCAAAAAACTTCTTGAAGAGAATATTCGAATAGCACAAAAAGGCTTGAATTGCACAAAAGTCACCTTAGAAGTTCGAAAAGATAATGTTATCGCGCAACACTTATATAAATCTGCCGGTTTTGATGAGGCTTATCCCTCTATGTATTTCTGGGTAAAGTATTTATAAAACTCTCAAATTATTTTTTACAAGCATTAGCGGCAAATTTCAAAGCTTTACTAATATTTCTTGCTGTCATAACATCATCTGAAAATATTTCAATGCCATAATCAAAATTCTGCGGTTCATTATTTTTATATGGCTTAATAAGTTTCTCTTTATTTTTTGTTTCCAGTTTAACAGTAAGTTCTTTGCCTGAAATTTCCAAACCTATAGCATTAGGATTAATATCGCCCAGTAAAAATTCAAAAATATATTCAGTTGCTATGCCTTTGCTGTCGGTTTTGGTTTGAGTTAATTTCATTTTACACGGATTGTCTTCAACAATTTCTAATGTTTGGTCATAAACATCACTTCCGGTGGATACAGTTTGTAACGTAGATTTGATATACGCAACAGCGTTTTTCTTATCATCGAAACCAGGTTCATTAACTTTTATATTTTGTGCTGCATATTTCAGGGCATTTATAAAATTTCTAGCCATTTTAGTATCACCAAATACCACTTCAACCGAAGAAGTAAAACTTTGTAATTCATTAAACTTTGATGATTTAACGAGTTTTTCATCTCCTGTTGAGATATCAACATATAATTTTTCACCACTAACATCAAGCAATAACTTATCTGCATTGATATCTGAAAGATAAAACTCAAATTTCTCTTCTGTATCTCCTTTGCTATCGGTAGTTGTTAAATTAAATTCCGATTTATAGTTATTTTTTATATCCACTGTAAATTTCTGCTTATATGTATTAGATGATTCTGAAATATCACCCACGTTGGAAGTTATCCAGTCTGTTGCTTTGTTTACATCATTCCATTCAATTAGTCCGGCAGCTTTATTTGTTATGACATAAGTAAAAGCATTTGACAATTCACGGGCTGATTCAATGTTATCAACAAGAATATCAATTTCATACGAATAATTCTTTAATTCACCATCTTGAAAAGTTTTGATAAATTTGTTTTTATCTTTAACAACCAGTTCCAATTTAACATCATCACCTAAAATGTTGAATGATACAGTTGGGTTTAATTCGTTCACATAAAAGCTATACTTATTTAACGTCATATTCCCTCTTGAATCGGTGCGCTTGGATGTGAAATATACCATTCCGTCTGGTTTATCTTCAAATTCAAATACCTGTTCGTATTGGTAATTGCCTAAGAAGATTTCGGTTATGTTATTTTTAAGGTAAGTCAAAGCTTCAATAACGTCGGTCCATGATGTGTATTCAGGTTTACTCGATGAAACGGCATATTTTAGTGCTTGATGGATATCCCTGGCAGTTTCAAGATCGGGCACATATATTTCAAAATCATTATTGTAGTTTTGCTTTTTGCCATTTTTAACATTCTCAATATATTTCTTGTTTTCTTTTGTTGAAAGTTTAATTGACAGGTCTGCGCCACTTGTATACAGTTCAATTTTGTTAGGATCAATATCGGCAAGGTTAGCTTTATAAAGATCAGATACAAAATATCCTTTAGTATCTGAAAAATTTCTTTCAAAGGTAACAAGATAGTTTTTTAAACCATCAAATCTAACAACTTGTTCATATTCTATATTTTTATGTGTTGTTTTTGAAATAGTAGCACTTAACCATTCCATACTTTCTTTTAATGAATTCCAACTTTTAGTATGGCCTTTGCATTCATTTAAATGTGACTTAAAAGCATCAACCATACTGCGGGCTTTTTCAACTTCGTCAGTGTATATTTCTATTTTTGGACCATAGCTTTTCAGTACATTATCCTCATATTCCCTTACAAATTTTTGTGCGCCTTTGGTTAACATATTAACAGTGATATATTTCCCTGAAACTTTAAAAGAAATTGTATTTTCATCAATATCAGAGAGATAAAAATCTGTATAATTTTCATTTTCATCTCCTTTTTTATTTTTCTTTATTGTTACGACCCTTATGCCGCAATTTTCTTTATTAAAATATTTAAAATCATAAGTGTAGGTATATGACCCTGCCAAGACATCATTTTTATATTTATTTAGCCAATCTACAGGCAAATAATTTTGAGCGTTGGAAACAAAAAAAGCACTAAAAAAAATAAGAATCAAAAGTAGAATGTTTATCGTTATACTTTTCATGATTTTTAGGCCTTTAAGGTTAATTACAATAATAGAAAACTCTACAATTATTTTTAACAAAAATTCAATATTTAAATAGAGCCAATCCGAACAGTTGCTCCACTTTTGACGCTTTTTAGAACTTCTATACTACCAATTATTTTACCAAACACGTTAACAGGACTATACGCTTTAGGGTTTGGGCTATCACTTACCGGGGTCTGTCCATAAAAAATACAAAAAGCCGGCCCTAAAGGCCAATAGCCAAGTTCTCCAATCTCAACCTCTTGTTTGGCAGTGAGTTCCT
>CAZWGG010000162.1:3239-9561 GCA_964633305.1 uncultured Bacteroidales bacterium | reverse complement strand
GGAGAAAAAGCAATAGCCCCAATACCTTCGTTTCCAAGCATATCAAGTAATCCATCTTCTGCCCAACGTTCAAACATCGAATATTTCGGCTGGTGAATAAGACATGGGGTGCCTAGTTTATGTAAAATTTCAGCTGCTATCTTTGTTTTCTCCGGGGGGTAATTGGAAATTCCCACATATAAAGCTTTACCTTGTTTTACAGCAAAACTCATAGCATTCATTGTTTCTTCGATAGGCGTATTTGGATCGGGCCGATGGGAATAAAAAATATCAACATAGTCAACTCCTATTCGTTTAAGGCTCTGATCAAGACTGGCAATAAGATATTTTCTTGATCCCCAGTCGCCATAAGGGCCTTCCCACATATAGTATCCAGCTTTTGTTGAAATAATTAGCTCATCACGATATGATGCAAAATCTTTTTTCAATATCGATCCAAAATTTTCTTCGGCCGATCCGGGTGGCGGTCCATAATTATTTGCTAGATCAAAATGAGTTATTCCGGCATCAAAGGCAGCTCTGATTATGGTACGTGCATTCTCAAAGTTGTCAACTCCTCCGAAATTATGCCATAAACCAAGTGAAATAGCAGGAAGTTTTAGCCCGCCTCTGCCACAATGATTATAAATCATTTCCTTGTATCGTCCCGGCGATGGTATATAGTCCAATATTATAGCATTTTGTCGGGGTAAAAATAATAATATTCATGTTAAAAATGTTCACTAATAATAAATTCAATTCTATTGTTCTAATTTTATTTATTAATTTATTAGAACAAAAGTTAATTTAGTTTTGTGATACCAATATGATTTGGTAAATTTAGAGGGTGAAAAAGCATCAATTTCAAATATAAATAATATGGACATTTTGGATATAAAAGCGACAAATGATACTCCTCGTGTCTTATTTGATGTTGAAAATGATATTTTTGAAATATCTGGTCGTTCTTTACCCGAAGATGTTGTTTCATTTTATCAGCCAGTGATCGACTGGCTTGATGAATACAAACACTCGCCAAAAAAAAAGACAGAATTTGTATTCAAATATATTTATTTTAATACTGCAACTTCAAAACTTGTTCAGGACATATTGGTTCGGTTAGAACAAATTCATGAAACAGGTAATCCCGTAAAAGTTATTTGGTATTATGAACACGATGATGAGGATATGCTCGATTTAGGAGAAGAATTTAAAGAATACGTAGATATACCATTTGAGCTAATAGCGTTTTAGCTAATAAATTTTGTTGTTTTCTTAATCATCGTACAAAACTTTCATTACATAAATAATTAAGTGAAAATCAAACTTTATCCAGGTAAATATTAATTCTGGCATATATTTTGTGATATACTGTTAATAATTACGAGTTTATTAACCCTCAAAAAAGTTTTTAATCAATTAAATTGTGAACATTATCAAACTAAGTGAAATTTTCATGGAATAATACTAAAAAAAAATGAATTTTTTGACACTTATTTGTTTAATAACGTATAATAGATTATATTTTAAATAACACTCTCATTACTATGAAACGAAAATTACTATCAAAAAGTATTATCCGTTCAGTGAATGACTTCAATCTGCTAAGAAAAGATATAATATGGTCTGGAAGAATATCAAGAATGGATCAAGCAAAATATTATAAGCTGAAATTAGAATATGATCGTTCAAGAAGAGATTTGTAGAATTTACAAAATATTTGATTATTAGATGGTTCAACTACTAATAATTTTAGGTTTAGGGTTAATTAAGAAATCCAGGCAATTGCCTGGATTTCTTAATTTTAAGGAACCAGTAATTCAAAGCCAGTAGCTGAATCAGGTAACCTGGCTGAATTACAGTTTAATAATTCGGTTAGGATAATCTCAAGTACATGCCATGTTTTAACCCCTCTTCGAATACAACCAGTAATAGTTGAATTCATCCTTCCACAGGCAATATGCATATGCAAAACTGGCTCTCCGTTTTTATCGGGAAAAATAGTTCCCGATCCGGTTATTTCATGCACATCAGAAAGTTCCAGTTCTAACGGAACAATCTTATCCGTGCGGCCTTCCCTTGGACCAACAATTAATTTGCTTCCTGCATCAACTCCCCCAAGTATAAAAAGTGAAGCACATTTAATATTATTATTAATGGCAAATCTTTCTATTGATTCATGAATTATTTCACCGTCTTCAAGGCGAATTACAAAGATTCTTCCTGTATTAACCTCGGTAAATTTCACTTGAATAAAATTTAATTAACCATCTGTTTTATAATAAAATACAAAAATGTATTTAGCATTTGTACTATTTGATCGTGGAACATCCATGTTTTGTTCATGTCCTTGTTGTGAAGGTCAGTGCATGGATGTTTCATCTGTTTATATTTTTTATTTTTAATGGTCAGATGGAACTTACCATGATAAAATAACTTAGCGTAGCGATCTCACGAAGCGTTAGCGAGTAATCATTTTCGTTTGTGATAATAATGATTATTTTATCATGGACGTTTCATTTTATTAAAAGGAATATTAACAAATTAAAAACATTTTAATATTTGTACTTTTATATATTTATCCTAAAATAACCTTAGTCTATTTCTGCCTACGAATCAGATAAGTCTAATCAATCCTCAAGTTTATCCCACCATGTTTTTTTAAGAATAAAGATGCCTATTAATATAATTCCGACTGTAATTGAGAACTGACTGAATTTTTTAATAACTAAAAATATGGGCATAGCTACAATTGCTGTTTGAGTAATAATGCCTATTAAAATATTAAACATATCTCTTTTAAAGTTTTTATTGCCTTGAAAATCAGGATCTTCAGCAACTACTTTTTCATGTATAGGATTCCAGAACCCCCAGGGTCTTACCTTTTTATAAAACTCTATTAAAACCTTTTCTTCAGTAGGTGGTTTGGAATATGTTCCAATTACACATCCTATTAACGATATACCCATTAAAACAGGGAAAAAATAAAGCAGAATTATATCTTCAGGAATATTGGGAAACAGTGGAGGTAATACTTTAGGAAATACCAGTGAAGCAATGATACCAACTAACATCCCACCAAAAAAACCATACCCATTAAACCTCCACCAATACCATTTCAAAACATTAGCAGCAATGTAACCTCCCCAAAGACCTGAAACGAGCCATTGTAAAACACTATTCACATTTTTTGCATATAATCCGAATAATATACTTATAATTACTACTAATAGGCCCGTTGTGTAATTAGCAATCTTCATTTGTTGATTGGAAGCTTTTGGATTAATATATTTCAGGTAAATATCATTTATCACATATGCCTGGGCTGCATTAAGCGTACCTGCAAATGTAGAATTAAAAGCAGCAAGCAGCCCTGCCAAAAGTAATCCCAAAATACCAATTGGAGCAAACTGGTTTATGGCCGATGGCAAAATTTGTTCAAAGTCAATTTTTCCGGCAACAATTAAATCCAGTTTATCATAAAATAATAATCCTAATACTCCAAATCCGGCAATCATGAAATAACGAATAGGGTTAAGAATAACAGATACAAAACCACTCATTTTGGCCGCATCTTTTGGACTTTTTGTAGCCAGAATTTTTTGCATATCATAATTTGGCGCAGGGCCTGCCGCACTGACTAATATCCCCTTAAATAGCATCATCCCAAAAAACAGGGAAAACAACGAATATCCATCTGAAGCAATTTTCTGTTTTACTTCCGAGATGATATTACTCCAGTCTAAGTTTAATTTCGCCCCAAAGAATGGACTCATCCAAGAATCCGGAACATTTAACTCATAAACTGATAATGCTCTCCAATAATAATGGATGAAACGGTCATAATAATATATTGTACCACATCTGCCCAAACAATACTTGCCATCCCTCCCAATATAGCATAGAATACTGCAAATGTAGTAAAAACTATTCCATAAAAGTGAGGGACAAATTCAGGTTGTAAATTAAAAGGAACAAATTTCGATACTACTTCCCAAGGGATAAATATCTCAATAAACTTTCCAAGCCCCACAAATCCGTATGCTAAAAACCCTAAACAGTTAATAAGGGCAAATACTACAACTACATTATGAGAAAGTTCAGCTCCCCTACCAAAGCCAAACCTGGTGCCCATCCATTCTGCGCCGGTTGTAACATTTGATCTTCGTAACCAGGCTGATAAGTAAACCATTAAAAAAATTTGATTAAAAACAGGCCATAGCCATGGAATCCATATACTTTTTAATCCATAAACAAACATGAGGGTAACAAGCCACATAGTGCCAGAAATATCAAACATCCCAGAAGCATTTGAAAGTCCAAGCATATACCAGGGCAATTTATTTTCTCCTAACAGGTATGAAGATTTACTTTTTTGTGCCCTTTTTTTGAGAATAATCCCTATTATAACTATTGAAACGATATAAAGAATAATAATAAGAGAATCATATATTGTAAGTTTCATAAAAAAATGTTTAGGGTTTATAAAACACTAAAAATAATAAATAATTTCAATTTTTTTACAACATGAAAAAAATTACAGGATATGTTAGTAATTATTGAAAATTCTATTTAAAAATGAAGGCAAATCTATAATAAGCAAAATATATAATGCAAATGAAAACAGCCATATAAAAGTAAAATTAAACCATAAAGTATCAATAACCTCACCTCTAAAACGTTTTTGTGGAGAAAAAAACATCGCTCTTCCAAAATTCGATCCGGGCTTCTGAAATATTGGGTCTGAGAGTTGATAAATTTTGTTTTTATAAATACGCCAAGGTTTACTTGCATTATTGTTTTTTACTAATTTTTCAATGGCTAGGTTATTATTATCTTTTATGAGTTTTGTAAATTCATCATTGCCTATGGAATCTTTAAGGTTTTTAATAAAATTAGTTTTTCTGGTAACGGCCTTATTATATGAATTATAAAAATGTATATCCAGGTAGGTTAAATAATCTTTGGTTTCCATGCCAATATATGCATCAAAATCATTTGAATTTAAACTATCTAGAAATTCAAATTCAAAAATTTCCGCTTCAGTATAAGCATTTTCAATGCTGTTTTTAATTATATTTAAATAAATACCTAATGAATCATCTGTAAAATTATTATCAATACTTTTTGTTAAATACAGTTGCAATTGAGGGATAAGGTGAAAGCTATAAAAATAAGAAGTACTAAGGGTTTTGTCATACTCATACAAAAGTTTTTCGTAATGATTACTTTTATATTGTTCCACTACAAGAGCTTCATACGCCCAACGTGAAATCATTATCTCGCCTAATAGGGGAACAAAAGGCCCTTTATTAAAATCAAGTTTTTCATATGATATTATCCCTCCGCCAAGCAAAATATTTAGAATTATGATAATTGGAATAGACTTTTCATATATCCCATTGAGTGTTTTATGAATCTTTGAAAGATTAAGCCCCAGGATAACACCAAAACAACAAGAGCTAAACAAGATTAGCCAGAACTGAAGATTCATTTCTTTAACTCCCAATAAAAAATTTCCTGTAAATACATAAAGAAAAGTTTGTATAGCAGCAATGATAAATAAAAATGCAATTTTGGAATTGATGTAGCTGAATCTACTGAATTCTAAATATTCTTCTTTTCTAAGAATATTTCTCTCTTTCAATATTTCTTTTACACTTAGGAACAATCCAAAGAATATAGAAATTATTGAGCTTGCAAAAAGATATAATGGAATATTGCTGTTTTCGGAAAAGTTATATTCACCACTGGTTTTTTGTCTTAGTATAATTCCAAGTACAAAAGCTATAAGGGGGCCTGTAAGTAGAGTGTATATTAAATTAATTGAATCGGTAAATTTAACTTTGAAATTCCGTAAACTAAAAATTTTAAATTGTGTTTCAAGATTAGGAACTTTTATATAATTTGCAGGTAATGGTAACGTTTCAATTTGGTGGCTTTGATATGAAGATGCTTTGTTTTTGCAATAAATATTATTCCATTCCAAAGGGCTTACTTTCCTTTTTCCCCTTCGGCCAGATGAATCTGATATTCTAAAATTTATTAATTCAAGTATATATTCTGGTGTATGTTCATTTGATGATTCATTTATCCCAACTATTTTCAGGTTATTTTTAAAATATCCGGGAGCTTTGAAAGTGCTATTATTGTAAATAGGATATCCTTCTTCATCCAGTATCCAAAGTTTGTCAAACATTGCAAAAGTATTCTGGTTCGTTTGACTAATGCATGTGATTACCAGGTTTCCATCAAACGTATAATCATGAAGAATCTTAATAACTTTTGCTGATTCATTCATCCCTAGCCCATAAACAGCATTATCAACCAACAAGATTTTAGG
>CAZWGG010000162.1:0-3229 GCA_964633305.1 uncultured Bacteroidales bacterium | reverse complement strand
AGGCTGGCGAAGTAGTTCAAGCGCTATATTTAATAGCCGTCGTTGACCAGGCTGTATTTTCTTTTCATAGATAGACCCAATTTGTTTATTTTTTATTTCAATTAAGTCCAATTGTTCAAGAAGTTGGTTTACTTTTTTTATGAGTTTATGCTTTGAAAGTTTACTAAAAAATAACTGCGCCGCTAATAATAAATTTTCGTATGCCGTAAGTTCATCTAATAATAAATCATCTTCAGGCACATACCCAATAATACTTTTCAATAAATATTTATTAGTAGTCAGGTTATATCCATTAAGATATATCTTTCCAGAATCAGGTTTAATCCTGCCAGCTATTAGTTCAAGCAACGTTGATTTTCCAACTCCTTCATTGCCAAGAATTCCAATTAATCGGCCAGAATTTTCAATTGTTGAAAAACCATTTATGACTTTGCCTTTCTTTCGATAATACCTGTAAATATTATCTACAACAAGTGATATTCCTGTTAATGATTTGAACTGAAGGTATCTTTCTTTAATTTCGGAATAATGCAAAAGCGACTTGTTATTAATTTTTATTTTATACCCTGGTTCGAGAATTTTGAATTTAGATTTTGACAAAATACTCCCTTCTATTACTATATTATCTTCATTTTGGCTTTTTACGATAAATAGTTTAACCCGTTCTAAAAAAAGAACAATCATGAAGCCAGTTAAATGATCGATTTCAAACTGATTGGTTATTTTCGACTCGACTGGCCGATTTGTATCAATCCAACTTCCTTCTAATTCTTCAATTTTCTCAATTGATCTGGGTTTAAAAATAAGAACATTTGGAGCCTGTTTTTGAATTCTTTCATTTTGAACGAAATTATTGCATTCAATGAACTCATCCTTTGACAATCCTAGCCTGCTAGCTACGAATTCAATATATTTGAGTTCTTTATTGTGTTTTTGAAATAATTCATTAAAGTAATCAATAAGAAGTAATATAACTATAATTCGGTCATTCAAAGGAAGAGTCTGAATTGTATCCTTACAAATATTATCCAGTATGGAAGTGAAGTACTGAAAAGATAAATCCGGTGCTTCAAATAATTTTGTCTCATTCGAAAAATGATCAAATTTTCCAAGAAATAACCGTTTCAAACGATCTAATTCAGTTGAATTAACATATGATGCTATATACCCGGTAAAATTCTGAATTATAATATTACGTGATTCCTGGCTTAAAATGGATGATATTAGAGCAAAATATTCAGTTGCAGTATTTAATATATACTCTCTCATACCACTTGAGAAAATGTAAAAGTAAATAATCTCATCTTATAATTACTGAAATATTTTCGGAATTAATTTAAAAAAATAGAATCTTAGTTATTGGTGATTAAGATCACCATTCAATGGTAATAAATATCATTTATAATTACAATACTAGTATTTTATTTTTTTTTAATTTTATAATAGACAACTGGTTATTAAGGATTTAGTTAGATTTAGGGTTAATTTCAAATTTTCAAGTAAGTTCTTTGTTTGATAGGGTTTAATTAGTTTTAGGTGTTTAGTCCCGGTATGGCATTACCGGGATTTTTTTCAGATCAATTCATCCTTATAACATATATCACTATTACCTGATGATGGATATCACCAGATTTTTACAATCCAATGATGAGCTTTTCCGTATACTACATAAAAAAGTTGTTCTTTTTGATAGTTAAGATTTTTGAAGTTTAATTAATTTTCAGGTTAATAAAAGCAGATGTAAGTTTTCGTTTTGATAGGGTTTAATTAGTTTTAGGTGTTTAATCCCGGTACGGCATTACCGGGATTTTTTTATGTTATAGTGTATTAATATGATGAATATCATCTGTTTACGATAGTCAATATCATTAACTTTTATATATCCATTAAAATAATTTACCGTATAACCAAATATCAATAGTTCGTTCATAGTCTAGTTTTTAGGGTTTAATTAGTTTTAGGTGTTTAATCCCGGCATGGCATGCCGGGATTTTTCTATTCATTAGCATAAATGAATGACAAATATCACCCCTTTTAGGTAATTTATATCACTCATTCTTTTATGTACAATAGGTAAATTTTAATGTATATTTGAATACAAGTACAGATTAATACAGAACATTTTAGGGTTATAAGTGCAAAATTAAGTTTTCGTTTGATAGGGTTTATTAGTTTTAGGTGTTTGAATGGCCCGGGTTTTACCGGGTCATTTTTTTTGATTTCATAGTTTTTCTGAATTATAAGACATCAAAATTACAAATAAACTTATTACATGAAAAATCCCGGATACCGTTTAGAGTTGTCTGTGAGGGAAACTTTAAACAACTGTTCTTTCTGAAGTCATCAAGAATATTACCTTCTCTGTAAAACCATCAAAAGCCGTGTTGCAAAAATCCAGGGAAGAAATCCTAATATTTTATCTATCTTTTTCACTGCCGGATAAAGTGCCGTGGGATACAATTGAGGCTTACTATATCCTCCTGAAGCTACATACGAAATAGAGGATATTCTCTTTTTCTCGATGATTTCCCAATTAGTTAAAAATGTGTTGTATCGTTTTTTATAAAATACTTTCGTAGCATTTCCCTGTGAAGCATAGTATCCTAATGTATTAGGATCAACATTTTCAGGAGCAAACCATGATAATTTTCCACTGCCAACCGGTTCATGATGAAGGATTCCATAAACCAAATAACCTAATAAACTAAGGTAAGGATCAAAAATAATAACCCGCCCGTTTTTTTTCAATACCCTGTAAAACTCATTTAATGCCGAACCCGGGTATTCAAGATGATGAAAAACATCAAACAAAATAATATTGGAGACGCTACCGGTAGAAAAGCTTAAATTATAAGCATTCTCAAGCTGGTCGAGCCAGGGATTAGGAAATATATCGGTGCAAATGGCTTGAGGAACAACAAATTTTAAATTTCCAATGCCTGAGCCAATTTCAATAATTTTTCCTTCAAGCCTAAAATTTATAAATCGTGAAATAAGATGGTAAAAATCAGCATAAATCTTATGAAGTATGGGTTTTTTCTTCCAATGTTCGAGATTTTCGAAGATTTCTTTGTTATGCTGTGCCTCTGGGATTTTATTCATTTTATTAAAACTTTAGTTTTATAGCAGCAAAAAAGCACATTTTCAGTAATAACCAGCCATGTCTAAACCTGCTAATTTGTGTTGATCCGTAATCTCTGTCACGATATCGTACCAATACTTCAACTAT
>CAZWGG010000161.1:0-9572 GCA_964633305.1 uncultured Bacteroidales bacterium | reverse complement strand
TTTCAATAAGTCCATTGATCATGAACATATTGATAAAGAATCAAAGGTAATTAATTATATTCAGGCATTTAGAAAAAGAGGGCACTTGTTTACCAAAACAAACCCGGTAAGAACAAGGCGAAAGTATACCCCCCCGCTAAGTCTTGAAAATTATGGACTTCATGAAAACGATCTTGACACGGTTTTTCAGGCAGGCAAGGAAATTGGGATAGGTGCGGAAAAACTAAGCGATATAGTTGCTTATCTTGATGAAACATATTGCCAGTCAATCGGGTCGGAATTTGTATTTATTCGGACGCCTGAAAAGGTGACCTGGTTAATAAAAAAAATAGAAAGTACCAAAAACAAAACGAATTTTTCTACAGAAGAAAAAAAGCAGCTATATCACCATCTTGTAAAAGCCGTGGGTTTTGAAAATTTTATACATAAAAAATTTGTAGGGCAAAAACGTTTCTCCCTTGAAGGTACAGAAACATTAATACCTGCTTTACATAATCTTATTGAAAAGGGAGCAGACTTAGGTATTGAAGAATTTATAGTTGGAATGGCCCACCGTGGTAGGTTAAATGTATTGAGTAACATTATTAACAAGCCTTATGAAAATATTTTTGAAGAATTTATAGCCGAAGAATATGAAGATGCCATTGCACTTGGCGATGTAAAATACCATCTCGGGTATTGCAATAAAATAGAAACTTCAAATGGGAAAAAAATAAGTATTAATCTTGCCCCCAATCCTTCTCACCTTGAAGCTGTATATCCTGTAATTGAAGGGATTTCACGGGCCCGGATTGACCATAAATACAATACCGATTTTACTAAACTTTTACCAATTATTATTCACGGCGATGCTGCAATTGCAGGACAAGGCATTGTATATGAAATGATACAAATGTCTGAACTAAGCGGGTATAAAACCGGGGGGACAATTCATATTGTAATAAATAATCAGGTTGGTTTTACAACAAATTATTTAGATGCCAGGTCAAGTACTTATTGTACCGATATAGGAAAAGTTATTAAGGCCCCTATTTTTCATGTAAACGGGGACGATGTAGAAGCTTTGGTACATACTGTTCGATTAGCGATAGAATATCGCCAATATTTTTATACCGATGTTTTTATTGATATTTTATCTTACAGGAAGCACGGGCATAACGAAGGTGATGAGCCCCGGTATACACAGCCTACATTATATAAGGCAATAGCAAAGCATCCTAATCCGAGAGATATATATGGCAACCAATTGTTAGAAGAAGGTATATATACAAAAGATGACCTGAAGAAATTGGAAAAAGATTTTGAATTGTTTCTTGAAGATAAGTTAGAAATTTCAAAGTCTATGGGTAAAGTTTGTATCCAGCAATTTCTTTATGATGAGTGGAGAAATTTTAAATATGCGGAAGATGGTGATTTTAATAAAAAATATCCGGGTGAGATATCAAATGAACTTATAAAATATATTGGAAATAAAATTTGTTATCTTCCAGAAAACGAGAAATTTATAAAAAAAACCACTAAGCTGGTAGAGGGAAGAAAGAAAATGCTCGATACGAATAAGTTCGATTGGGCAATGGCTGAATTATTGGCTTATGGTACCCTGGCATATGAAGGTCATCCTGTAAGAATAAGTGGTCAGGATTCTGTAAGAGGGACATTTGCACACCGTCATGCAGCCCATGTCATAGAAGATACCGATAAAACATTCACACCTTTGAAATACATTTCAGAAAAACAGGCCCTTTTTTCTGTCTATAATTCCCCGCTTAATGAGTACGGTGTATTGGGCTTTGAATATGGTTATGCCTTGGCTAACCCAAATGGTTTAGTAATTTGGGAAGCGCAGTTTGGTGATTTCCACAATGTGGCCCAGGTAATTATTGATCAATATATAGCATCAGCTGAAGAAAAATGGGGGTTAATGAATGGGATTGTCCTTTATTTACCTCATGGTTTTGAGGGACAAGGGCCTGAACATTCAAGTGCGCGGATAGAGAGGTTTTTGTCACTTGCAGCACGAAATAATATGCAAATAGTGAATCTTACTACACCATCGAACTTATTTCATTTACTTCGGCAAAGTATTTATAGAAACTTTAGGATACCTTTAATTATTTTTACCCCAAAAAGTTTGCTAAGGCATCCGAAATGTGTTTCTACAATTGAGAACTTTACAGCAGGGCATTTCAAGGAATTAATTGACGATGATAATGTTGACGTGGATGAAGTTAGACGAATAGTCTTCTGTTCAGGAAAAATATATTATGACCTGTTAAGCAGGAAAGATGAATTTGAGGCACGAGATGTTGCATTGGTGCGGATTGAACAACTGCATCCTTTTCCAAAAAACCAGGTAGAGCACGTTTTAAAAAAATATAAAAATGTAATGCTTACACTTTGGGTACAGGAAGAACCCATAAATATGGGAGCCTGGCGACATGTGAGGGATGAATTTAGAAACTACGAAATACTTCCTATTGCAAGGCAGATTAGTGGTAGTCCAGCTACAGGACTTACAAAATTGCATTTAATTAGCCAGGATGAAATTATTAATAAAGTATTTAGAAAGTGTGTTTGTGAACTAAAAAGAAAATATTGCGGATTACAATGTTCTGATGGTAGTTTACGTCAGGAGATATTAAAGCAGTACAGATATTTTGATGAGCCGGTTTCTTCTTCACAGAAAGCCTCATGGGGAAAAAGTGGTCAGTAAACATTGAGCTGTTTGATAATGGGTTGAATTTAAAATCTACTAAAATCATATAATTTAAAGCCTATAACTTTTGACCTTATTACTTTATACTTTTAGACTGTTTTACTTTATGACTTTAAACTACATAAAATGCTTATTGAACTAAAAATACCGAGTCCTGGTGAATCGATCAACGAAGTTGAAATTGCCAATTGGCTTGTTAACGATGGCGATGTTGTTGAAAAAGACCAGGAAATAGCCGAGGTTGAATCAGATAAGGCTACTTTACCACTTATTGCCCCTGATTCAGGGAAAGTGAAAATAATGGCAAAGGAAGGCGAAACCATAAAGGTTGGTGATGTAGCCTGTACAATTGATACCAGTGTTGCCCCTCGTGCAGAAAATAGATCGTCTTTCCCGACAGGTAAAAAAATACCGGAAAAACAAGAAGATACTTTATCAACTAAAACAGAAACGATTATAACCGATAATAAAGGAAAAACTGGAAAAAAACAGGAAAGCGATCTAAACAATATTTCTGCCAGGGAAAAAAATACTTCGGTAAAAGTTACTCCATTGGCAAAAAAAATGATGGAAGAAAACAATCTCTCGGTTGATGATATACTAAATGGACTAAAAAAAATTACAACAAATGAGGTTTCTAAGGTTTTGTCGCTTAAACAAAATAAGTTGAGCTCTCCGGATAGTCAATTATCGAGAGAAACTAAACGGGTAAAAATGTCACAGTTAAGACGGAAATTAAGCCAGCGGCTTGTTAAAGTCAAGAACGAAACAGCCATGCTTACTACCTTTAATGAGGTTGATATGAGCCGAATAATTGAACTGCGGAAGAAATATCAAAAACAATTTCAGGAAAAGCATGGAATTAAACTGGGTTTTATGTCATTCTTTACCATGGCTGTAACCGGGGCATTAAAACTTTTTTCAAAAGTGAATTCAATGATCGACGGCGATGAAATTATCACCCCCGAATATGTTGATATTTGTATTGCTGTTCAAACAGATAAAGGGCTGATGGTACCCGTATTGCGTAATACAGAAACGATGTCATTAGCTCAACTAGAGCATAAAATTGCAGAATTAGCCCAAAAAGCAAGGAATTTCACAATTTCCATAGAAGAAATGACAGGCGGGACTTTTACGATTACAAATGGAGGTGTTTTTGGCTCTATGCTGTCAACTCCCATTTTGAACCCTCCTCAATCTGCCATACTGGGAATGCACAATATTGTCGAGCGTCCGGTTGTGGTAAACGGAAATATCGAAATAAGGCCAATTATGTACCTTGCCTTATCGTATGATCACCGTATTGTTGATGGTAGTGATTCTGTTAGCTTCTTGGTGAAAATTAAAGAATTCATAGAAAATCCTTCAAAAATGGTATTTGAGGGGAATGAACCGGATAAAATGTTGTTAGGGCTTTAATAATATTAAAATTAAGTTGTATAAGGAAATCATTTTTTGCCTTACTGTTTATTCTTTAACTAGAATACCATTTTTAATCCAACTCCATTATAAGCCAATCCTATTTTAAGGTCTAAATTATTAACTCCTGAAGTTTTTAAACCATTATTATAAATTCTTACTGCTATCTTTGCGTGCTTTGTATAGGCTGCGGAAGATGGAATTGAAATTAATATTAACCCAGTTCCAATTCCTGCTAAAGTCCAGTTAGGTTCCCCTCCGGCTATAGCAGTCCCTGCTGGCCATCCTATAAAAAGTCCACCGGCAAATCCAAATATAAACCCTACATCATAATTGCTTTTTGCAATCTTCATCTCTTCAAATGCTTCAGCATTTGTTTGAGTGATATCTAATAGTTGTTTTGGAGTTAAATTATTGCCATTTTGACGAAAAACAGTTCCAAATACTTTTTTGATTTCTATAGAATCGCCATTATTCTGTCCAAAGGAACTAAAAACCATCATCAAAAAAATCCCAATAAAAAAAACTTTTTTCATTTTCAGAATGTATTATGAATCATGCAATGATTAAAATACTGGATATATGCTTTTAGCCTGGTACTATCTGCACTAATTGAGTCGGTTTCGGGCAGTCCCTGATACCAGTTATAAAAGTTAATTTTTTTATTTTTCATTTCACAGTAATACCCGTTCCGAATCATTATGTATCGGTTGCCACCATAAGAATAGGCTGCACGAAGTGGGCTTCCCATAAATACTGATGTTCCGAATTTTGGAAATTTTGAGGGATATGTACCCAAAAAATCAATAATTGAAGGCAATATATCAACCTGTTGAACGATTTGTGCAGTATCGCAAGCCAAATTTATTTCAGGATGATAAAATAGTATAGGTATCCTGTAATAGTCAATAACACTTTGCCATTTTATTTCAATTGGTGGGTGGGTGTGATCTGCAGTAAATATAAATAATGTATTTGAAAACCAGTCTTTTTGTGACGCTTTCTCAAAAAAGCCTTTTAATGCATAATCTGTATAAGCAATAGCATTTTGTGCAGCGCTTTTTCCTTGTGAAAAAGTATCTCTTAATTCTTTAGGAATTAAATAAGGTTGATGAGAGCTCAACGTAAAAATCGAAGCTATAAATGGTTTTGGTAATTTCGACAGCATATCTGCACAATATTGGAGAAAAGGCCCATCATAAATACCCCATTTTCCATCATGGTCATTTTTGTCAGGATATTCATCTACCCCAAAATAGTCAAAATCAATTTTGGAGGTAAATTTATCAAATCCCATTGTGCCGTTATTACCTCCATGAAAAAAATAAGCATTATATTCATATTGTTTAAGGAAACCGGCCAATGAAAAGAAGTCATTAGTTTGATAAACAGAAGTGATTATGGGCTCACTAATTAAATTAGGAGTTCCAGTAAGTATTGAACTAATAGCATGTTGAGATGTAACTCCATTAGCAAAAGCATGCCTGAATGATATTCCTTTTTCGGCAATGCTATCAAGAAAAGGTGTATAACTCTTTGTATGACTCAGATGTCCAACAAACTCAGGAGAAAAGCTTTCAAGTATAAAAATTAAAATGTTTTGACCAGTCCTTATAGAAGTATCCCTTTTTTCATATTGTTTAGGCAGATTTTTCACCAGTTCCTCATCACTAAAATAATTTAAATCTTCAAGAGGTTTTTTATCTATAGTATGCAGTATGCAAAATGGAGTATTGAGAATAAGGAGTGCAGTTTTTGATGATTTGCTGTAAGCTGCGATCGGTTGAAGCGGTTTTAACCCAAAACTCGCGCGTAAGCCCAAAACTAAAATACCCATAAATAAAGCAAAAGTGATAAGTATAAATACATGTTTCAACCTATAGATTTTTCTAACTTGTGTAGGATATAATTTCCATAATAGTATGCCCAATAAGATACCAATAAGCGATAAATACCAGTAATCCATTGCCATTTGCCCTACTTGTTGGGCAATGTCATTTTTAATTCCAAATAAACTACTGTCACTTCTTTTACCTATAAACTTCGAGTATTCAAAGTCAGCTATATTGAAGATTATGGCAAGCAGGTTTGTAACTGTAAAATATATTTTAATTGAAAGTTGATACCAATTTTTAAAAGTAAAATTGAATGGGATTAATGATAATATAAGAAAAGGAATGTTTAGATAAAGAATAGCATTGATATCAAAAACAATCCCAAATAAAAATGCACCGATAATTTCATGCCATCTTATGCTAGTAAATAAATTCAGGTTGAAAAAGAAAAAGCCAAGACGGCATAAAAAATAAATTCCAAGAATTAGTAATAATCTTTTAAAAAGTACAATATATGTTGAAAGGTAAACCATAAAATAGTTAGAAAAATAATAAAAGGAACTAAATTAGCTAATTTGATTCAATATTAAATATAAAATTGTTTAACTTCTACCTGGCATTTTATTGCATAATTTTGTTCATATACCACTAATTGTGCGATCTTTGGGGTATTTAACAGAAAAAGTAAATTTTAATTTTTTACTTTCTCCTTGTTTAAGTTTTTCTTTCCATAACAATTTACCATAGTTTTTAAGGTATTCAGCACCATCATATTCTTCAAGCGAAACTTCTATTTCTTTATTTTTTGAAATAGGAATTTGGTCAAGAATTTCAACCTCAACAGGGATGTTCTTGTTGTTCTTTACCAATATTTCAAATCCTTTACTTTCTCTGATGTTATTTCCAATAGTTTGTTTTTTTGTGAAATCCTGGAGAATATTCCGTTTAACAGAGATTTTTTCGTCTCTTCCTAATGAAACCAGTAAGGTATCAGCCGTAGTTTGGGGATTGATAGAAGACTGGCCAACATACATTCCTTCGTTAAACAAATTTGCCTGACCGGGTAAAAGGTTTAACTTTCCAAAATCAGTAAGTTTGGCCAATAGAAATACACCATCACTTAATTTTGGTACAGCATGATATGTATAACTCGCGGAAACATCGTACTCTTTCATAGCCACTAAATGTTCTTTTCCATCAGAAGGAATGGTTTGCTTATTTTGAATTTTATATTCAGCTGCCATTCTTCCTGTTTTTTCAGTTACAATATATTCTGGCCTTTCAGGTTCTTTAACATCAGTTTCAGTTATTGCTTCCTGCATAATATTTAACCGGGCAGCCGGTACAGATGCTGCTTTACTTTTATAATAGTTATTCTGAATATGCTCTTGATAAAAATCTATAAACCAGGGATATAAAACAGGACGATTTTGATCTGCCTCAGGATTACGGGTAGAAATGGATAATGTAACATCTTTCCAATCATAACTTGTTGTTTGATATACATTTGCTTTATAAATCAGTTTCATAGGTTTATCAGGACTTTCAGAACGAATGTCATACACAGGGTACCAACCGGCATTTGAGGTTAAATATGTAACGTTAACTTTAATTTTTGTTTGGTTATTTGCAGAAACACTAATAATTATTTCACATGTCGGTTTTTTTGTAGTAGCATTTAATTGATTTAGCTGGCGTTGTATTTTCCCTTTTGTCTGGTTAAGACTGTGCTCTTTGTTTTCAATTTCAAAAATCTTTTTACTAATATCAAGAAGCCTTGAACGGTAAAATTCCGCCAGTTTTTTTAATTCTTCAACTTCCATACCTGTTTTCTGACTGCCGAGTTTATTATTTATATTGATAAGTTTTTCTTCACCGGAATATACAAGTTTTTCTCCGGCAAGAACTTTTAACTGATTTTCAATAAGTTCAAGAGAATCCTGTAAAACTTTAATCGTGGCCGAATACTTTTTTTCCTGAAGATAGTTTTGTCTTGATGAAGCTGAAAGCAATATGGCATTACCTTCAATATCTACCTGTAATGTATTTTGACGTAATGAACTGGTAAGATCTGATAAAACAATATCAGAAGTACCTGCAGGAACGGTTACAATAGCCTCTCTTACTATTTTAGCGCCATTCTGGTATACTATAACTTCTTTAATTTTTGATTCTGTTTGGTTAGCAATAACACCAACAACCTGGAATACCAGGCATATTAAAATCAGATTTTTTCTCATTTTGATTTTTTATAATTTAGCTATTCATAAAATGTATGACTATATTATATAATATTTTATTAAGAAACAAACCAGCAACTAATTCGTTTTAAAATAATCTGTTTAGGTAAACTAGGTTGGTGTCTAAATTTTGGCTTTTGTAAATAGTATCGGAAAGCAACTCCCGATTTTTTATGGCAGGTTAAATTACTTTTTTCATGACCAAAGGGTTTATTTTTTCAAGTTAAATTTCTAATTTTGATTACATCGTTTTATAATTCTCAAAAATAGCCATGGAATCAAACAAAAATAGGTTATCCAAACGCGAGTTTATAAAGTATGGATTTATGGGTGCGGCAGGCATTTGTTGTGGGTTTGATAGAAAATTGTTTGGCAAAAAGTTGCCTATAAGTTTGTTAAATGGTGCAGGTTATGAAGAATTATGGAAATGGAGCAAAGAAGCCTTGTTTTACAGGGAAACTCCACGAGGTGTTTTATGTGAACTTTGTCCAAATGAATGTACACTAAAGGAGGGTGAATTAAGTGATTGCCGGAACAGAATAAATAAAGAAGGTAAACTTTACTCTATTGGGTATGGAAATCCGTGCGCTGTAAATATTGACCCGATTGAAAAGAAACCCTTGTTTCATTTTCTTCCTTCGAGCAAAGCATATTCCATTGCAGTTGCAGGATGTAATTTGGCTTGTTTAAATTGTCAAAACTGGACTATTTCTCAAACCACTCCGAAAGAAACAAAGAACTATGATCTTATGCCTGCTGAACTTATACAAGAAGCACAAAACAAAAATTGCAAATCCATTGCATATACTTACTCTGAGCCCCTCACTTTTTATGAATATACGTACGATTCTTCAAAATTGGCCCGGTCAAAAGGAATAAAAAATGTATTGGTTTCTGCCGGATATAGTAATGAAAAACCTTTACGGGAACTTGCAAAATATATTGATGCTGCCAATATCGATTTAAAGTCTTTTAAGGACAGTATTTATCTTCGGTTAAACGGTGGTAAACTACAACCTATTCTTAATACATTAAAAATTCTCAAGGATGAGGGTGTTTGGATTGAAATAACAAACCTAGTTGTTCCTTGCTGGACAGATGATTTAGATATGATTACTGAAATGTGTAAATGGCTGGTTAATAATGGATTTTCTGATTATCCCTTACATTTCAGCAGGTTTCATCCACAATATAAGCTTACTGAATTGCCTTCAACACCTATTTCAACACTTATCAAAGCACGAGATATTGCATTAAAACAAGGAATAAAGTATGTTTATGTAGGAAATGTACCAGGTACAGAAGCCGAAAATACATACTGTCCGAAATGTAAAAAAGTTGTTATTGAGCGAAAAGGAT
>CAZWGG010000160.1:0-9574 GCA_964633305.1 uncultured Bacteroidales bacterium | reverse complement strand
TTAAATATTAATTAAAGATACGTTTAACCTGTATAGTAATTTTAGTATCTGACATTCTGAAGTCAGTTGAATGTGAGTTTAAAGAAATGTCTACTTTTTCCCTACTTTTCGTCTACTTGATTTGTAGTAAATAAATACTGTTTGAGTATCTTAAATTAAGATACATAAAAATGAAATTATACTTTTTTCAGTTTCATAATCCACAATATTTATTCATGAAAAATATAAATTCCATTTTATTCGTGTAAAATATTATTTGTTATCTATTGAAGACCTCATTAGGACATCTGCCTAAATATAAAAAAGGTGAATTAAAGGCTATCACCAAGATTATTCTGGAATTTTGCCCGGAAGTGGGAATGATTATATCTAATTATAATCTATCCTCTGATTTTTAATCTTCACAAGTTAGCTATGTATAAAGCCACTAAAATTTAAATGATGAAACTCTATTATAACAATGCGAAATGTTGGGCAAATTGTTGGGTAAATAAAAAAGAGGCTGAAGCTCCGTTTTCCTCAACCTCTTTATTTTCTAAGTACCGAAGGTGGGACTCGAACCCACACATCCTTGCGGACACATGATTTTGAGTCATGCGCGTCTACCAATTCCGCCACTTCGGCATACGTAAGTTGTTAACTCTCTAAACAATTTTTTAATAAACAAGTGTGCGAAGATAAATAATTGTTGCTGACGAACAAAATTTAATAACCAAAAAAGGGTAAGCTACTTATATCGCGCCGCTACAACCGCCTACCCTTGCTACCTTCCGGTCCTGGGGGAGTTCAGCAGGAGCTGGCCGTATAAGACTTACCCAGATGCAAAACTATTAATTTAATTCCTTTCTGCAAAAGATTAATTTAATTATTCCTTTCCGTTAGAAAAAACTTTATATTTGTCATTACTAACCTATAATTTTTTTAAAATGGAACAAAACAAAATTTCTCCAACAAATCATGCAATTAAATGGGGACTGATACTTGGAATAATTCTTATTGTCTATAGTCTTTTGCTTTATTTTTTAGACTTAACAACCAATAGGGCACTCGGGTGGGTTTCTTTTCTAATCTCAATAATTATTGTTGTTCTGGGAATTAAAAGTTTTCGCGATGACATCAATAATGGTGTAATAAGCTTCAGTAAAGCCTTTGGTGTTGGTATTCTCATTTGTTTATTTGCAGGTATAGTTTCTTCAATTTTTACATACATTCAATTAAGTCTTATTTCACCGGAGCTTGTTGATAAGATGATTGAATTAACTGAAGAAAAACTCCTGGAAAGAGGAATATCTGAAGATATGATTGAAACACAAATGGCAATATCAAAAAAATTTATGACCCCGTCTATGATGGCTATTATGTCTCTCATCTGGTTTGTCGTTTTTGGAGCTATTGTATCGTTAATTGTTGCAGCTATTTTAAAAAAAGAAGGTGACCCTTTTGCCAGTAGTGAACAAACCCTTGAAAACCAGTAGCCGATACTGATGGATATATCCGTTGTAGTACCACTTTTTAACGAGGCAGAATCATTACATGAACTTATTGATTGGGCTGTAAAAGTAATGAATGAGAATAAGTTCAAATATGAGTTTATTCTCATTGATGATGGCAGTTCCGATGATTCGTGGCAAATTATAGAGAAGTTAGGTGCAGAAAATGCTAACATAAAAGGAATCAAATTCAGACGAAATTATGGGAAAGCCGCGGCATTATTTTGTGGTTTTAAAGCTGCA
Organism: uncultured Bacteroidales bacterium; assembly: GCA_964633305.1. Lineage (GTDB taxonomy): Bacteria > Bacteroidota > Bacteroidia > Bacteroidales > UBA10428 > CAZWGG01. The sequence continues at coordinate 7,841 of CAZWGG010000160.1, read as the reverse complement.
AAAGGCAATGTTGTGATAACGATGGATGCGGATTTGCAAGATAGTCCCGAGGAAATCCCCGATCTTTACAAAATGATAATTAACCAAGGATATGACCTGGTTTCGGGTTGGAAAAAGAAACGATATGACCCTTTATTAACCAAAAATATACCAAGTAAATTTTACAATTGGACCGTACGGCGCATTACAGGAATAAAACTTCATGATTTTAATTGCGGGTTAAAAGCTTATAAAAACAAGGTAGTTAAAAGTATTGAAGTATATGGAGAAATGCACAGGTATATTCCGGTACTTGCAAAGTGGGCAGGGTTTAATAAATTTGGAGAAAAAGAAGTGAAACATCAAGAGCGAAAATACGGTGTAACAAAATTCGGTATTGAACGGTTCATAAGAGGACCGCTCGATTTATTGTCTGTAATGTTTGTTACCAAGTACGGGAAACGTCCTATGCATTTGTTTGGCACACTAGGTTCATTTATGTTTGTTATCGGCTTTGGTATTGCAGTTTATTTAGGCATAAATAAATTAGTTGCCATAAGCAGGCATATCCCGGCCAAATTGGTTACCAATAGTCCATACTTTTATATTGCATTAACAGTTATGATATTAGGTACCCAATTGTTTGTCGCCGGATTTTTAGGAGAGCTCATTTCACGAAGCTCGGCCGATAGAAATTCTTACCAAATTGAAAAGGAAATTTAACTTATTCGTGCTAAACGAAACAATATTATTAAGTAGTGTTTTATTCTGTTATTTTACCCACTTTCGGAAGGCCCGATGATGTAAATGAATTTCTTGAGAGCCTTACCAAACAAGATTACAAAAACTTTGAGGTTATAATCGTTGATGCAACCCTAAATGATGTTGTAAAATTGGTTGCAGATAACTTTTCGGGTAAACTAAATCTTACTTATTTTTATGAAAAAGGACTAGGAATTAGCGATTCACGTAATCTCGGGGTTAAACATTCAAAAGGCGATTATGTTGTTTTTATTGACTCGGATTGTGTAGTGCCTCCGCATTACTTTTCTGAAATTGAAAAATATTTAAATACAAACAAGGCAGATGCTTATGGTGGTCCCGATGCAGCAAGTACCGAATTTACTTATGCCCAAAAAGCAATAAATTATGTAATGACCTCATTTTTAACAACTGGAGGTATAAGGGGAAAGAAAAAAAGAGTAAGCAGGTATGAACTTCGGGGGTTTAACATGGGTATATCACGTGTAGCTTTTGATGCTGTTGAAGGATATAGCAGTATGAAAGTTGCAGAAGATATTGACCTGAGTATGCGCCTGCATAAAGCCGGTTTTAAGACAGGCTTAATTCCAAATGCTTATGTATATCATAAACGCAAAACCAGCCTGTACAAATTCTACGTTCAGATGTTTATGTATGGTAAAGCCCGCATTGACTTATTTTTACGTCACAAGGAAGCATTGAAAATAACCTACCTTTTACCGCTCCTATTTCTCATTTACCTGGTTTCCGGATTTTTATCATTTACTTTTAATAATACTTTATTTTTAGCTTTTGCGGGTACACTGGTATTTTATGCCTTTGCTGTTTTTACAGGGGCTACCATCCAAAACAAAAATTTAATTGTTGGGCTATTAAGTGCTTTTGCAGCTTATGAATTCCTGGTAGGATATGGTTTAGGATTAATTTATAATATTTTTAGAAGAGTTATTTTCAGGAGGGAAGAAATTAAGAGGGCAAAAATATTGAAAGAATAATACATGATACCAGACACTAATTTCACTAATTATCACGAATGAAAAGTTGAAAGACATCAATGTGTGTTATTTATTTCTTATTCGTGCAAATCCGTGTCTGTCGATGGTTATGACGATTGTATAATTTTAATGGGAATCTATTAATTAAACATCATGTTACATGAAAAATGATTTGATTTATAAAGAAGAAGTTTATAAAATTATTGGACTATGTATGGAAGCACATAAAATATTAGGGAAGGGCCATAGTGAAATAGTATATAAAGATGCCCTGGAATATGAATTTACAAATAATAAGATCAAATTTAGCAGGGAAAAACAGTATAAAATTGAATACAAAGAAATAGTTCTTCCACATTATTATTTTGCAGATTTTGTTGTATATGATGTAATAATTCTGGAGATAAAAGCAATTGAATGTTTGACCAGCAATCATATCAAACAAACCCTGAATTACCTGGCAGCCTCAAAACTCAGACTGGGTTTACTGGTAAATTTTGGAGAAAACACACTAACTTATAAAAGAATTATATTATAACTAATTCAGACATAAATTTCACTAATTATCACGAATGAAAAGTTGAAAGACATCATGTGTATTATTCATTTCTTTTTCGTGCAATTCGTGTCTAGCATATCTTATTTCGTACAAATTCGTGTAATTTGTGTCTGTCATATCTTATATCCTAAAATAAGGAAAATCGATACCTAGCAAAAATCTCATCAATATTAAATATTTTTTTACCAGCGTTGTAATTAAGAAATTCTCCCTTACATGTTCAACAGCATGATAACCAAGTTTCTCTCTTTCTTCCGGGTTAGTTAATAAATGTTTTACAAACGTAATAATACTTTCAGTATCAAAAGGATCTACCAGATACCCGGTTGTTCCATTAATTACCTGCAGTGTTATACCTCCAACCTTGCTTCCAATAACTGGTGTCCCTTGCCACATTGCCTCAGTCACCACAAGTCCAAATCCTTCTTTCGTGGAGATATGTATAAATATTTTTGCAAGTTTCATTAACGCTCCGATATTCTCATCATTATTCTCAATATTCAAAAGCGGATAAATATCTTTATCATCATCAACGATAGTTAATATATTTTTATACATTTCTTTACCTTCCGGATCGTCTGTTGCCAAATTACCAACTAAAATGAGTATTGGTTTGAGCTTTTTTATTTCTTTTTCTTCTTTTAGTTTCTTAAATGATTCAATAATCACTTTCTGGTTTTTATGTACATCGTATCTTGAAACGGCAAGAATAATAGGGCGTTCTGCATCAATATTATATTTTGTAAAGAAGCCTGACAATTTTTTAAAAGCTTCCTTTTCTGTTCGTTGCTTATTTTTATTGTTAAGCGGATCAATTGATGGGGCAACTTGATAAACAGGTTTTTTAATTCCCTCTTTTACAAAGCTTCGTTGCGAAAAAATTGCTCCATCATAGTTATTGATATATGGCAACAAAAAGTTCCAAATAAGTTCATTTGCTTCAGAAGTATCAATATGGCATCTCCATAACATTTTTCCTTCATATTTACCATGTACTATTGAAGCACAAGGTTGAGGATCATGAATTACTGTTAAATCAGATACTATCCTTTGATCTTCAAAGTTTTTTTTATTTGTATTGATATAGGTTTCTAATAAATCTTCAACAGTGAATTCCTGCTTTAGGCCTTGAATAATATTATGAAATCTTTTTGTAATTGAATAGAAATTATCATTGCCCTCTATGCAATACCATTTGCAATCTATTCCTAATCCTTTTGCTATGGGAATAACGCTTTTTAGCATTTCTGCCACACCACCACCTTCAAAGGTAGAATTTACATGGCTCCATGTTTTATTCTCCAAAAGTGACGAGAGCCTTTTTATTTCTTCAACTTCTTTAGCTCCAATTATGGTTGTATACTGGTTAATGTCAATGGGGTTTAACTTCCCATATTTGCTTTTATACTGTTTACTTTGATCATCATACATAATATAAAGATTCTGAAGTGAAATATACTATGTCAGAAACAATTATATTTAAATATAACATTATTTGTCAGTTATCTGGTAATGATCGGATAAAAAAATCACAAAATGTTAAAGAGACACTTACTTAGGAATTGTAACGAAATAACTTATTTATTTTATAATTATGTAGTACCTCTCGAAAATGAAAGATACAGATTTAATATCAAAGCGGCATAAAATTCTATCGTCCATTTCAGATGAAAAGGCATGTAGGTTAATGATAGCTGCCGAATCAAAAGTTATTGGGCGCGGTGGCATAGGAATAGTTTCAAAATCGACTGGAGTTTCACGAACCACGATATCTTCGGGTCTTAAAGAATTGGGCAATCCTGAATTAATTGACACAAAGCGGATAAGGAAAGAAGGAGGTGGCCGAAAGAAAGCGACTGAAAAGTTACCTTCAATTGAAAAGGAACTGGAAAAATTAATAGAGCCCGCATTGCGTGGCGAACCTGATTCGCCGTTAATGTGGACAAGCAAAAGCTTAAGGAAGCTATCGGCAGAGCTTAAATCAAAAGGGTTTGATGTCAGTCATAAATTAGTTGGTGAGATATTAAAAGGTAAAGGCTTCTAATTACTGCCGATGGAGGGGGGAGTAATTCTTCAAGGAGCCGGTTGTGGAAAAATGAGATTCAAAAATTATCCAATGAAACAAGATTAACCATAGAAGTATGTCATTTTCCACCAGCTACAAGCAAGGAGAATGGAACTATATAATTAGGCCAAAATAACAACAAAATAATTAAGTTAATTCGTAACAGCCACTAAGGAAGAAAGTTAATGATTCGTGTCTGATGATACTAAATAATTCAAAAGGAATTTAATTAGCTTTGTGTTAAGGATAGTAGAGATGTAAGATTTTGCATCTCTACTATATTTTTATGGCTACTTTTTTTTACCATTCATTTCCAATAATTTATTTTTTATGTAGATACCTGATTCGGAGAGATCAGAAATTTTCCAGTGCCCCATTGCATTAGCATTATCTTTTAATGCTGAAGAAGTCTCGTCCACATCTGCAATAGACCAATTGCACCAACTTATTTTATTTTTATCCATAAAATCAAACCAATATTTATTTTCTTCATAATCTATATGGCCATCTCCATTATATTCGCATGTCCCAAATTCAGTAACAAATAAAGCACATCCTTTTTCAATAGCTTTACTAGCCTTATCTCTTAACTCCTGTTTATGCGTTGATGCATAATAATGGAGTGCATAAGCAATGTTTTTACCAGTAATTGGATTATTTGAGGCAACATCTACATCTTGCGACCATCTTGGAGTCCCCACAACAATAATATTATTTGTATCAATCTCTCTTATTGCCTTTATCACAGTATCAGCGTAAGGTTTAATTACGCTGTCCCAAGATACTTCTAGTGGTTCGTTATATATTTCGTAAATTATATTTGGTTTGTCTCCGTATAAAGTCGCTATTTCTCTAAAAAAAGCTATGGCTTCATCTGTATTTTCATGGGCTGAATGAGAGTGCCAGTCTACAATAACATATATTCCTAAATCGATACATGCATCTATCACTGTTTTTATTTTCCCCATCTCTCTTTCCGGATTTGAAATGTATCCTTCTCTTTCAACTCCAACAGCAGCCCTAAGAACTGAACATTTCCAATCATCCCTGAGCCATTTAACACATTTATAATTATAAAATTTATTCATCCATTGGCTCCAGTAAAGACTCATTCCTTTTAAAACAACTGTATCCCCATGCTGGCTTATTATTTTATTGCCATTAATACTTAATTGTCCGTATAAATCAACTACGGTACTGATATTATTTGAATTATGTTTTGAAGGAAATAACTTTGATTGTATATCAGTACAACTGCTAATAATTGTAAATAAAAGAATTATTATTTGATATAACAGAGTTTTTGAATTCATTAATTATATCACACTTTTTAAATAACCTATCCGATCAAAAATTCTTGTAAAGATTAGAATTATATTTTACAATTCATACAAGAATCTTTTATTTTAGTCTTTTTAACATTGTAAATGAATCATTCGTTTTATTAAAAAAATTAAGACGCTCACATAAGCTCACATTCGGATTTTCTTTATTTATAACTCTGTTTTAATTTTGTCACATGTTAAAGCGTAAAATGTATAATAATAGCATAAATTAAATAATCAAGAAACACAGGGAATAAAATAAGAATTAGTGAATTATTCTGTTACATACTTCTAATCTTTCATATCTATGTAGATTGTTTAACCCACGTTTTATGGTTTATCTTAATAATCTCCAAAAAACAGTACCAAATAATTTCTATATTTACTATGGAAATAAGACTATCTATGGAATCTTACCCAATCAGACATAATTTAATTTTTCAATTTAACTATATGCTATGAAAACCAAATTGTTGAAACAGATATCTTTCTACGTTCTTTTTTTGTTTACAACCAATATCTCAATTGAGATTAAAGCCAATGATATTCATATATGGGAGACGAAGGAGATTATATTAAAAGCAGAAAAAAAATATAACAACTACTATACAGATGTAACCTGCTGGGTAGAATTAGCTGGTCCAGGTTTTTCAAAACGGGTATATGGTTTTTGGGACGGGGACAACATTTTTATTGTACGTATTGTAGCAATCAAACCTGGAAAGTGGAAATATATCAGCGGCTCGAACCAACCTGATGATAAAGGGTTAAATAATCAAACCGGTGAGTTTAATGCTAACGACTGGACTGAAGAAGAAAAACTAAAAAATCCTAACCGACGAGGTTTTATTCGCTCAACATCGAATGGACACGCGTTGCAATACGCTGACGGTTCTCCTTTTTTTATGGTAGGTGATACATGGCTTTCAGGAACTACCTGGCGGTTACCTTTCAGGAATGTTACCCCCTCAGAGAATTATACACCCGGTCCGGGAATCGGATTTGAAGATGCGGTCGCTTACAGGAAAAAACAAGGATATAATTCTGTAAGCATGATAGCTTGTTTCCCAAATTGGGAATCGGATTGTTATGCCCATACGTATGCCGATTCTAATGATATATATGTAAGGAATGCCTGGGAAAAATTTGAATACCGTGTTGATAACGGCAAAATGACTGCTAAAAATATGCGCGACGAATATGGTAACAAACCTTTTTACATGTTACCAAATCACAAAGGTGTAGCAGATTTTGATCATATAATCCCTGAATATTTTCAAAGCCTTGACAAAAAAATGCAGTATTTATCCGATCAGGGTTTTGTGCCTTTGCTAGAAACAGTTAGAAGGGACAATTGCCCAACCTGGAAAGCCTATTTTGATTTTAACGAATCGTATGCAAGGTACATTCAATACCTGGTTTCAAGATATGGTGCATACAATATGATTTTTAGCGGAATACACCTTGATTGGATACCTAAAGAATATAGTCTCAGCGCTGATGAATTTAATGAAGCTTTAACATATCATTTAAAAAAATATGGCCGTTTGCCGTTTGGACAACCTTATACTACCTTAATTAATAATTCAACATATTTACAATTTGGTCATGGAAGAGAGTGTCCTTGGTTAACCATGCACAGTGTTGGAAATAAGCCTCGTAACCATGGTTTTTACAATGCCCTTGAAACTCTTTTTAATCTCACCCCCCCCTACCCTGCCATAAATTTTGAACCGTATTATACAGGATGGAACCATGAAATAAACATGCCAAATGGTGAGCGTCCTGTCCCTAATTCCAAACGCGATAATTATTTCTCGCGTGCACAAATGTATGGATCAGTGCTTTCAGGAGGTTTATCAGGGCATGTGCATGGAACTTCGGCATATGATATTACCACTACCGGCGAACCTGCAGGCACACGGCCTCATTTTTGGGATGCATTAAAATTTGAATCGGGTATATATATGCAACACCTTAAGGCATTTATTATGTCTGAAGGGAAAAGATACCAGGAATTACTCCTTGGTTCTCAAAACATACATCCCAGGAAAGCACCCGGTAGTCCTGAAAATGGACTAGATGGCTGGTCATTTATGATGTATACCCCGGAAAAAGATTTTGCCCTTCTATACTTTGAGAATGAGGCTGTTATC
>CAZWGG010000159.1:0-9577 GCA_964633305.1 uncultured Bacteroidales bacterium | reverse complement strand
GTCTTTGATAAGAAAACGTCAAAGACAAGGCTTTCGAAGCATTGAAAATGAGGAATTTACTGATTGTAAATGACTATTTTCAAGGCAAGAATAACGCAGTATTGGCGTTTTTTTGCAAAGACTAAATAGGACCCAAATCTTTTTAGTAAGGTACAGGATCAATCCGTTAGTAAAAAATACATAAACATTATACAGTTAGTAATAATTCTAAATTGTTCAATTTCAATACTTTTTGTTGGATTATCCATTTTTTGAAATTCATTTTTAATACTATTCAAAATTAATAAAATGAAATATGCTGTAATTTTCGATTTTGATGGCGTAATAATAGACTCAAGAGAATTACAACGTAAAGCTTTATATGAAAGCTATAAAATAATTCTTGGAGAGGGAAAGCCATGTTTCGAAGAGTTTATGTCACATAGCGGAAATTCTTTGCCTAATATATTTAGAAAGATGAATTTACCCCTTGAGATGATTGACGTATATAAAAAAATTAGTAGACATAATCTGTCAGAGATTAAGATTGTCCCAGGAATTAAAGAATTACTGGTTAAGCTAACTTCTTTTAATATTAATTGTGGAATTTGCACGGGTAAAGATAGGATAAGGACTATCGAGATATTGCAATATTTTAATTTGTTAAAATATTTTAATACAATTGTATGTTCCGATGATGTAAAAAATCCTAAGCCTTCAGCTGACAGCATACTCTTAATTCTTCAGAATTTAAAAATTAAGCAAGAAAACTTTATTATGGTTGGAGATGCCGTAAATGACATATTATGTGCTAAAAATGCCGGAGTTACAAGCATTGCAGTTACCTGGGGCGTTACTGCTAAAGAAAAACTGCAAGAAGTAGCTCCCGATTATATTGTATCAAGGATTAATGAACTTGATAGCTGCATACAAAAAAGATTTTTGGTAACACAAGAAAGTAAGATTCATAATGGCTACTAAATTATTGAGATTAGTAGTTTAAATTAAGATTTTGATGAGCAAAAAAGAACCCCGGATATTACTTATGGCTTGTGGCTTTGCAAAGCAAAATGTTGCACCAATAGGACTTTTCTTTTTAAGTGGATATTTAAAATACAAGGGATATACAACTAAAATTATTTATTTAAACATCAAAAAGTCTGTCAAACGGGAAAGCATAAATAAAAAAATCAAAAAAGAAATAACTGTTTTTAATCCTGGATATATTGGTTATTCATTCAGAAATCTTTTTGTGCCGGATACCCCTTATTATAACGAAATACCAGATAAATTGGTTAGTAGATATAGTGTTTATTATGAAAAGGATATTATTGATTATACGCGCACATTAACTTCTGCTAAAATTATTGGTGGAGGATCTGGATTCTCCCTTGCTCCAATTTTGTATATGAAATACTTAAATCTAGATTTTGGTATAGTAGGAGAAGGAGAAATAGCATTTGAAGCATTAATTCACAAATTAGAGAATAACCATGATTATACAGATATTCCCAGTCTTGTATACCCTAATCATGATGACTATAAAATTAATAATTCACGACAAATAGAAAACCTTCAACAACTACCTAAAATGGATTTAGGAAATCTTAAAGGGTATAAAAATTTATTTTATAAAAAAGGGGGTTACGCTAGTGTTCAAACAAAAAGAGGATGCGATTTTGGATGTATATATTGTGTGTACCCTCAACTCGAGGGTACAAAATATAGGTTAAGAAATGTTGAAGACGTGGTTAGTGAAATTATTGACATGAAAAAGAAGTATAATCTAAAATATTTTTTTATTGTTGATTCAATATTTTCAACTCCTGTTCAGCATTCTTTTGATTTTTGTAATGAATTGGTAAAAAGAAATGTAAATATTAAATGGAAAGCGCATATTAACTCGAAAGGAATAACTAAGGAGTTACTTGAACTTTATAAAAAAGCAGGATGTGATAGCCTTATTTTCACACCAGATACCTTATCCGACAAAATGCTAAAGAATTATAATAAAAAGTCGTCACAAAAAGATATAATTAATACGATAAAATGGTTGAAGGATACAGATATCCCTTTTGTTGTTGAATTGATAATTGGAGGGCCAGGTGAAAATATTGAAACGTTAAATGAAACTCTTGAATTTTGTGATAAATACCTCAAAAATTTTCCGGTAATGTTCAACCGGGGTATGTGGGTTCACCCTAAAGCCCCAATCTATAAAATAATGAAGAAAGAAGACATGGTGAATATTTATGATATGGATGAACAGATATTATCTAATGACTATGAGGCAATTGATAAACTTAGGTATTATTTTCCACGAATCGGATCGAATAAAGAACAAATGGCTTTAACTAAAATTTTTAAAAAAATACAGAATTATAAACGTGTATTGAGCGGTGAGTTATTCACAGTGAAAAACGGAAAATTAAGCTATAACCCAAAACTTAGGGTGAAAAACAATCAACGCCCCTGGCACAGAGGAATGAAAGGCAGAAAAATAAATATTACAAAGTAGTAAATATGGATAAATTTAAAAATATGAATTACGAAAAAGAAAAAATCTTATTAACATTCCTTCCTTTTTGGACACCTTATATACCCCCGCAGGGAATTACTATTATTAAAGCATTTTTAGGTGCAAAAGGATATAACGTCAAAACAGTTGATTTAAACATAAATCAAAAGTTAAGAAATCAATATGATTTATACCTAGAACGGCTAAAAGGTTTTATACCTTATGAAAAACGGGGTAATTTCGTAAATGTCGGTCACGATGTAATGCTAAACCACATGTTGGCACATGTAAATCACACCGATGAAGAACAGTATGAAGAATTAGTGGAAATAATTGTTTATAAAACTTATTATTATCGTTTGGATGTAAACCAGGTAAAAGAGCTTATTAGGATAATTACTGAGCTCTACCAAAAATTGGAAAAATATATTATTAAATTACTTGACGAGGAAAAACCTACAATTTTTGGATCAACTGCTTATAGTGGAACTTTGGCCTCTTGCTTGTTTGCTTTTAAAATTATCAAAAAACATTATCCGCAAATCAAAACCGTTATTGGAGGTGGAAGTTTTTCCGACCATTTAGTACATGGCACTCCTAATTTTGATATGTTACTTAAAAAAAGTGAGAACATTGATAAAATAATGATTGGCCCGGGACACCTTCTATTTTTAAGATGGCTTGATGGCACATTACCTGATAATAAAAGAGTATATACCTCATGTGATCTTAACGGCGAATCGGTACCAATAAGTGAAAAATGGGATATTCCCGATCTTTCGGACTTAAATCCAAATGATTATCTCTATACAGCAATTACAGGATCCAGAAGTTGTCCTCATAACTGTAGTTTTTGTAATGTGAAAAACTTTTGGGGACAACATAAAACTAAAGAAGCAAAGCAGATAGTATCAGAAATTAGAACACTTTATAACAGGCATAAAAATCAACTGTTTTTCTGTTATGATGCTTTAAAAAATAGCCAAATTGAAGAACTATCAAAGTAGAAGATTCCATATGATTTGTCCTGTTATTATGTCGGTTATTTGCGTGTATGCGATGAAGCTTGTAACATAGAAAATACAATGCAATGGAGACGAGGGGGATTTTACAGGGCCAGGTTGGGAGTAGAAAGTGGTTCACAACATGTGCTCGACATGATGAGCAAAGGAATAACCGTTGAACAGATTAAAGGTACAATATCTACATTAGCCATGGCAGGAATTAAAACAACAGTCTATATCGTCATTGGGCATCCTGGGGAAACAGAAGAAGATTTTCAAGCCTCGCTTGACTTAATGGAAGAGTTAAAAAATGATATTTGGGAAGCGGAATGTAACCCCTTTAACTACTACTATTCAAATCAAAATAGTGAAGATTTCTGGGCTTCAAAACGAAGATTATTGTATCCAGAATATGCCACAGACATGCTAATTGCCCAGACATGGACATTAGATATTGAGCCGCAAAGAGAAGAAGTATATAATAGGATGGGCAGGTTTGTCCAGCATTGTGATAAACTTGGAATTCCAAATCCGTATTCAATAGAGGAGATATATAAAGCTGATGAAAGATGGAAAAAGCTTCATAAAAATGCCGTTCCTTCCGAGGTTGAATTAAAAGACCCAAACAATTTTGTTGACGAATGCAAATATGTTCAGGACCTGGTAATGGTAAAAAGCTCAATTAAAAATGATTCTGATTTTAACTTCTAACACAATTTCGAAGTATAAAATGCAATAAGAAAGTAATTTATGCTCTTTGTTGTTTAAGGGCAATTGCTTCAATAATTTATAGAAACTAATAAAAATACCTAATATCATTTATAAATTTTAATCATGGATAAAATGAAATTATCGAAAGAAATAACTTTTGTGGCAAGTGAAAATATAAAAGAACAAAAATACTGGAGTAATAAATTTTCGGGAGATATTGTTAAAAGTCAATTTCCCTATGATAATATTGAATTACTGAATAAACAAAAGAAATATGAGAAGATATATTTTACTTTTCCAAGTACTGTAAATAAATTAGTAAATAAAATAGCCGGAGATTCAGATGCCCGCCTTTTAATGATTTTAACTGCAGGAATTAACATTCTTATTGATAAGTATTGTGGGAATAAAGACATAATTATTGGTATTCCAATTGAGAAACAAAAGGTAGAAGGAAATTTTATAAATAAAATTTTACCTATTAGGAATACGGTTCACGACAATGATTCATTTAAAGATTTTTTACTTAAAGCACGACAATCTGTTATTGAAGCTACTGAAAATCAAAACTATCCTATTGAAGCATTATTGTATGATTTGAAATTTGACAATAACGGGCATGATTTTCCATTGTTTGATGTAGCTATATTACTTGAAAATATGCATAATGAAGATTATTTGAATGATATATCACTCAATACTATATTTTCTTTTATACGAAAAGAAAATTCTATAGAAGGAAATGTTAAGTATAATAGTAATTTATTTCATAAAAACACGATTGAACAAATTATCAAACATTTTAATATTTTGTTGGAAAATGTTTTGTCAGATGTTAATCAAAAACTAGTTGATATTGATATAATACAGGAAGAAGAAAAGAAGGACATTATATTTAATTTTAATAATACTGCTTCAACGTATCCGAGAAAAACATTCCAGGAATTATTTCAGGAACAAGTTGAGAAAACCCCTGAAAATATAGCTTTAAAATATGAAGAAAAGAAGATTACATATAAAGAACTAAATCAAAGAGCTAATGTCCTTGCCAGGAAATTGATAGAAATGAATGTTAGCCCTAATTCTGTGATATGTTTAATGGGAGTAAGAAATATTGAAATGGTAATAGCCATATTGGCCTCTTTAAAATCAGGTGCTGCTTATTTGCCTATAAATGCTAAAGACCCATCAGACCGGCTGAAATATATAATACAAGATAGTAATTCACAACTATTATTAACACAGAAACACGTAATAAAAAATAATAGTGAATTAAAAAATAGTATCTGTAATGATAATATAATATATATTGATGACCTGCTTGAAATGGATTTGACAAATCATGATACTTCTACCCCTGGTATTTATTCAAAACCTGAAGATATGGCCTATGTGATTTACACATCGGGAACTACCGGGAAACCAAAAGGGGTTATGATTCAGCATAAGGCAATGATCAATTATTTAACATGGGCAGCAAAAAAATATGTAAAAAATGAAAAGGTTGATTTCCCATTTTATACTTCTTTTTCTTTTGATATGACTATAACAACTATTTTCACACCATTAATCACTGGCAATTCGGTTTTAATTTATGGAGGGGACGAAAAAGAATTCATATTGGAAAAGGTTATAAAAGACAACCAGGCAGGAGTTTTAAAAGCGACACCATCACATCTTAAAATGTTAATCGACAATAAAGATTTATTTCTTAATTACAATCAAAATGGTAATAAGCTAAAAATTAAGCGTGTAATAGTTGGTGGGGAGGAGTTAGATACACAAGTTGCAAAGGATATTGAAAATGTATTCAAAAATAATATTGAAATTTATAATGAATATGGACCAACTGAAGCAACAGTTGGCTGTATGATTCATAAATTTAACCCTGACAAAGATTTAAAAGCTACAGTACCAATCGGTGTTCCCGCAGATAATGTCCAGATTTATATACTCGATCGTAATCTAAAACCTGTGCCAATTGGAGTTACAGGTGAGTTGTATATCTCTGGCGATGGTTTGTCAAAAGGATACCTGCATAAACCTGAACTCAGCGCTTCAAAATTTATCAATAATCCATTTATTCCCGGTACTAAAATGTATAAATCGGGTGATTTAGCCAGAATGAATAAAAATAAAATCATTGAATTCCTCGGTAGAATCGATCATCAGGTAAAAATTCGTGGGTTTAGGGTTGAACTGGGAGAAATTGAAAGTAAAATAATTGAGTATCAAAGAATGCATTATTCAAAATATGGCCAAAATAAAGCAATTAAAGAAACTTGGGACCTTATCTCCGTTAAAAGATGCAAAAAATGTTTAGTATCGGAAGACTATGTTGGTATAAATATCGGTCATGATGGTATTTGCGATGTTTGTAAGGAATATGATAAGTATAAAAAGCAAGCAGATCAATATTTCAAAACTCCTGAAGATTTTATCAAAGTAGCTGAGAAAGCCAACAAAACTAAGAAATCTGAATACGATTGTTTACTTCTTTATAGCGGAGGTAAAGACAGTTCGTATGTGCTCCATAAACTTGTTGAGATGGGATTAAAAGTACTTGCTTTTACCTATGATAATGGGTATGTATCAGAAACTGCTTTTAATAATATTAAACGTACAACATCATTACTGAATGTTGATTTACTTGTCGTCGATTCAGAATATATGAATGAAGTTTTTGTAGAAAGTCTTCGAACCGAACATAACGTGTGCAATGGTTGTTTTAAAGGCGTTAATACAATAGGAACAAAAATTGCAAGTGATTATAATATTAACTTGGTTGTTTCAGGATTATCCCGGGGACAAATATTCGATATTAAACTTCAAGGATTATTTAAGTTGGGAATTTTTGATTATGATACTATTAATGAAAGATTAAACCTTTTTAGAAAAGAGTATCATTCAATGAAGAATAAAACCTCACGTCTTTTAAACGTAGAAATAACCGAAGAAATGGTAGACAACATTTACTTTGAAGATTATTTTGAATATGATAACATATCTGTGAGTGAAATATTTGAATATTTAAAACAGAAAGACAAAGGTTGGTGCCGGCCTGATGATACAGGATTGTCTTCATCTAACTGTATGATTAATGACATAGGCATATATGTTCATTTAAAAGATACCGGATATCATTTCTACGAGGCCCAGTTAAGTTGGGATGTTAGACTTGGGACACTTACCAGGGAAGAAGGTTTGGAAGAGATAACCGGGTTTAAAATTCATCCCGATACTATTAATATACTCTCTGATATCGGATATTTTAAGGAACCAAGCGGTGCTATCGTTGTCGATAAAGAAGACAAAAAAGGAGATAAATATCTTTGTGCATATGTAATTGGAGAAAAAGACTTTAAACCTGATGACCTGAAAGCCTATTTAACAAATATTTTGCCGGACTATATGATACCCTCAAGAATTATTCCTATCGATGTTATTCCATTGACAGCTTCAGGGAAAGTAGATAGAAAAGCTTTACCCGATGCCGATTTGAATATTGAAGTTGAATATGTCCCTCCGCAAAATGAATTGCAAAGAAAAGTGGCTATGATATGGGGAGAGATATTGGATACAGAATTTGATAAAATTGGAATTGATTACAATTTTTTCGAGTTGGGGGGCCACTCACTTAAAGCAACCATATTGGTAACTAAAATTTTGAAAGAATTCAATATTAAAATCCCCTTAACTGAAGTATTTAAATTTCCAACAGTCAGAAAACTGTCAGATTGCATTTCTATTTTGACTAATAAAAATGATACTGAGAATGAACAAAAAGAAGGGATGAAAAAAATCGTTATTTAGCTGGGTTTATTATATTATTTTACTTGAATCGTATGCAAAATTTCGGCTCGGAGATTTTTAATTTTTTATTACGCTTAAAAGAAAAAGGGGTTTCAGTTAGTTGTAAAAATGATAGACTGGAACTTTTTGGCCCTGAAGAATATTTGGATGCAGAATTACTATCAGCAATAAAAGAAAAGAAAAATGACATATTAAAATTTTTGAAAGAGCCGCAAAATATTAATTACAAATCTTTAAAACCTGTAGAGAAAAAAGAATATTATAATTTATCATCTGCCCAAAAACGTCAATATACACTTTACAAATCAGATAAAGATAGTCTTGTATACAATATCTTTAAAGCTCTAGTTTTTAAAACAATTGACAAAGAAAAGCTTAAGATAGTGGTTAAAAAGTTAGTGGAAAGGCACGAATCTTTATCAACATCATTTATTATCGTATCTGATAAACCTTTTCAAAAGATAAATAAGAATATAGATATTGGATTAAATTATTTTGAAACAAATGATAATGATTTAAAAAAGATTTGTAAAGCCCTTTCAGTTCCTTTCGATATTCACAAGGCCCCATTGATACAAATTAACCTGGTGAAGGCTCCTGACAATTATTTGTTATTTATAAACATGCACCATTCAATAACTGATGGACTATCAAATAATCTTTTATTACGAGAGTTATTTCTGCTATATAATGGCGTTGAATTATCCGGGTTATCCCTTCAATATAAAGATTTTGCAGAATGGCAAAATAAACCCGAATATCATAATAAACTTAAGGAGCAACAAAAATTTTGGGTGAATGAATTAGAAGGGAACATTCCGACATTAAATTTACCAATTGATTTTAAAAGACCAGAAATAAAAAGTTATAATGGTGAAATTCTTTATTTTAACTTGGAAGAAGAAATAAATGACCAATTATTTCAATTATCACTCGAATCAGGATCTACCCTGTTTTTTATACTTTATTCCATATTTAGTATATTTCTTGCAAAGGTTACCGATACAGACGATATAATTATTGGCACACCGGTTGCAGGAAGGAAGCATCCCGACCTTTTAAATATTATGGGCATGTTTATTAACACGTTACCTATAAGAAGTTTTCCAAAAAGTAATAAAAGGTTTATAAATTATTTATCCGAAGTAAAGCAGAGGATAGTAACTATTTTAGATAACCAGGAATATCCGTATGAAGAATTGGTAAAAAAGTTCATTACGAATAGAGATGCTAGCCGCAATCCAATTTTTGATGTATTATTTGTTTACCAAAACTTTATTGAAGATCAGTTGCCAAAAGGGAGATTAGAATATACAAGTTTAATTGCACCGTCTCAAATATCTAAATTTGATTTATCATTGGTTTGTGTAGAAAAAGATAAAAAAATACAATTGGGCTTTGAGTATTGTACAGATATTTTTTCAAGAACTTCTATACAACTAATGAGTGACCGGTTGTTAAAGCTAATTGATAATATTTTATACAATCCTGATGTTAGAATTGGAGATATTGATTATAAAATGACGCGGATGACCAGGGAAGGACTTTTATA
>CAZWGG010000158.1:0-9618 GCA_964633305.1 uncultured Bacteroidales bacterium | reverse complement strand
TTCAAGGCAAGAATAACGCAGTATTTGGCGTTTTCTTGCAAAGACTAATTAGTTGACTTCTTTGTTACCCCAGCCAGTACTTCTTATGGTAAAGGAAATAGTTACTGGAATAATAATGGATGAAATTGGTATTTGAAAAAACGAGATATATAGGAAATAATTATGGGCTAATGAACCGAAAGAACGTAGAGTTTATATTTCATTATCTTTCATTATTCTCTTATAGTCAAAATCTTCTTTTATGAGTTTAATCAATTTTTCTTTACAATAATGCTTTCTTTTTTTTACATAGCCTTCACTTTTAAATTTAAGTCTTTTTGCTATATCTCTTAAAGATATCCCATCAAAAGACAGTTGTAAAATCTGGCGGCATTTCTCATCAAGCTTATCAAAATTTCTTTGGTATATAACAAGTTCTAAAGTTTCATCAATGTTTAACATTGTTTCAACTTCCAATTCCTGGGTTTTTTGTAAATTAAATTGTTTCGATGCTCTTATTTTCCTGCTTCGTAAGGTATTTAACCAAATATAACGGCAAACATTAAAAAGGTACGACCTAAAATTTGTTCCAGGTTTAACAAGATTATCTTCAATATTCTTAATAGTTGCTAGTATACCTTCTTGAAATACATCCTTTCCATCTTGTTCTGATCCTCTGTTTTTCTTAACAAAGCTTATGACCAACCGGAGATATTTCGTGTAGATAAACTCAAATACTTTTTTACTATCCTGTTTTAGTTCAAATGAAAAATCTTGTATAGTAAATTTATCCACAGGCGTTACAAAATAGGTGTTTTGCTCTCCAAATATATTGAAAATACTTACATCAACTTTTTTATTATTGATATTGTCAGTTACTAAGCTCGACATTTAAAGTATTACTTTACTGATTTTTAGTTTAATTCCTTTTTTTTTTTTGTTAATAAAAAATAAATTTCAGATGATTTATTCAACTATTTTTCATAAATATTCATAAATTTCATGACTAATTCACCAATTAATATAAATAAGATTTACAAAGATGAAATTTTTAAGATCATATATCAAGTATTTAACAATTCTGGCTTTCTTGAGTTGTTTATTTAAAAAAGTTTTTAGTCAAGATCATTTTGCCCGGTATAACTCAATTGATGTTATGCATTACAGTTTTAACATAGAATTATCCGATAGTTCTAATGAAATCAAAGGAAATGCATTTGTTATACTTTCTTTTAAAACTGTACTTGATAGTTTTTATCTCGATTTGATTAATATCAATAAAGAAGGAAAAGGAATGGTTATTGATAAGATATGGGAAAATAACAAAACTGTTAATTTTATGCATCAAAATAACAGGATAACCATTTTTATTGATAAAACCAAAAAGGATGAAAAAAGAATATATAACATAAACTATCATGGTATTCCAATTGACGGATTAATTATTGCAAAAAATAAATTTGGCGACCGGGTATTTTTTGGAGATAATTGGCCAAATCGTGCCCGTCATTGGTTGCCAACAGTTGATCATCCGTCAGACAAAGCTTCTGTTGAATTCATAGTAAAAGCACCTTCACATTATCAGGTAATTGCTAATGGTTTGAACAAAGAAGTAATAAATACAGGTGAAGAAATTATTTCCCACTGGCAGACAAATATATTACTACCCACCAAGATAATGGTAATTGGAGTGGCCAGGTTTGCCAGACAAAATTTAACCAGGGGCGATTGTATTCCCCTGTCAACATGGGTTTATCCGCAAAATAAGAATGATGGATTTAATGATTATAGTATTACCTCAAAACCTCTAGACTATTTTATAGCCCATATTGCACCCTACCCTTTTTCTAAACTTGCTAATGTTCAATCTAAAACCATATATGGAGGCATGGAAAATGCAAGTTGTATTTTTTATGCCGAAAACACAGTTACAGGAAAACAGAACAATGAGTTGCTATTTGCTCATGAAGTAGCACATCAATGGTTTGGTAATTCGGTCTCAGAATTAAACTGGTATCATATATGGCTTAGCGAAGGATTTGCAACATACTTTACCGATTTGTACGTTGAACATTACTATGGAAAAAGTGAGTTTACAAAACGAATGAAGTATGAAAGGAATGAAGTATTGGAATACTCAAAAAAAAATCTCTCTCCCGTTAGTGTTACAACTGTGAAGAACTTAACAGAATTGATAAATACAAATTCATATAAAAAGGCAGGATGGTTTTTACACATGCTCCGAAAAGAATTAGGAGATACATTATTTTGGCAATCGATCCAATCTTTTTATCAAAAATTTAAATATAGCAATGCAATTACTGAAGATTTTCAAGCTGTTGTTGAATCATTATCAGGGAAAAATTATCAAAAATTCTTTCATCAATGGTTATATCAAAGTGGACATCCAATACTATCTGCTAAGTGGAGCTACGAAAACCATGAAATAAAACTTATAGTTAAACAACATCAACAACAGTACATTTTTATGTTTCCGCTTGAGATAAAAATAATATATGCAGATAATAGTTCGTCATTTAAAAAGTTTAATGTAAACAATTCTGAGAACATATTTACTATTCAGAGTGGAAAAAAACCTCGAGAAATCGTTCTTGATCCAGATACCTGGCTTTTGTTTGAAGAATCATCATTAACAAAGTAACCCGTTTATTTTATTTATCGCTGGAATAATTTATATAAATTTATGAATGACAAAGCCCCACCAAGGGGAATTATTCCGGTTAAAATGATATTTATGTTATCACTCTGTAAGACTTTGTTTTTTCAAAAAAATTTTTATTTTTGTAAATACTTAACTAATGAAAAAACATAGCCACGAATTCGTGAATAAAAAAAATAATATATTCCGCTTACACCAGAGTTTCAAATGTAGGAGAAAAGAGGAAAGCTATAAAATATTTGGAATATGTTTGGAGAATTAAAACTGAACTGTAAACGAATTGTTATAGCATGTCACAAACCTGCCTCTCAAGGCAGGTACACGAATAAAATTATTCGTAAGTGGCTATCATTTTTTGATTACAGCAAGAAGCTATGATAGAAGTGGCAGAAATTAAACAAGCTAAATCAGGTTATGGACATCACAAATGACTTGCATAAAACTATTTTATTCTTTATTCTGGCCATGTTTGCCTTATTTTTATCTGCTAATGCACAAGAAAGTACTATTAAAATATGGAAGGATAATATACCGGGTGCTATTGATAATTCATCATATAAATGTGACACCATTTATTTTGATAACAATTCACCCCGAATAATCAAAGTAACCGACCCTGCACTTGATGTTTTTCCTGCCCCCAAAAATAAAGCAAACGGAACAGCAATAGTTATATGTCCTGGCGGAGGATATGAACGCATTGCGATTAAAAAAGAAGGGCATACTATTGCACAGTGGTTAAATAAATTTGGAGTTACAGCATTTGTTTTAAAATATCGTTTGCCAAGTGATTCTATTATGCAAGATAAAAGCATTGGTCCGCTGCAAGACGGATTAGAAGCAATTCGTATAATTCGCCGTGATTGTAAAAAATGGAGCATCAATCCTAACAAAATTGGCATTATGGGCTTTTCTGCCGGAGGACACTTAGCATCTTCCGTATCAACACATTTCAATGATACAGTATATGAACCTATTGATACGACTAGTGCACGACCCGATTTTACCATACTTGCATACCCCGTGATTTCAATGGATACAGCAATTTCACATCCCGGATCAAGAAAAATGCTCATTGGAGACAATTATTCCCCATACCTGGTAAATTACTTTTCAAATGATTTATGGGTAAATAAAAATACACCTCCCGCATTTATTGTGCATGCATCGGATGATAATGCCGTTCCTGTTGAAAATAGTATCAACTATTTTATTGCCTTAAAGAAAAACAATATTCCTGTTGAATTCCACAGCTATGAAAAAGGAGGTCATGGTTTTGGGCTTGAATACACCAAAGGAACAATATCAACTTGGCCGGCAGCTTGTATTAATTGGTTAAAAAACAGGGGGTTCTTATAATAAACTTAAAATTATTGAATCCATAAAAGGTAAGGTAATATCTTATCTAATTACTTTTACATTAATAGCGTTTAATCCCTTTTTCCCCTGCTTAACTTTATAACTAACCTGGTTGTTTTCTTGAATAGGTTCTGTAATATCATTAACGTGTACAAAAATAGATTCTTTAGTCCCCTGTTCCGAAATAAATCCGAAACCTTTTGATTTATCAAAAAAATTCACAATTCCTGTTCGTTCAGTTTCAAAATCCTCAACAACTTCTTTTTTTGGAATACCTATCTCTATATTCTCAGCTTTAATTTTCTCTTTTTTATCAGGATCCGGAGGAGAAGAAGTTATATTTCCATATTCGTCAACATAAGCAATCATATTGTCCAATCCGCTCAAATCGGAATTTGCTTTCCTTGCTTCTTTCCTTTTTTCTTTATCTTTTCTCTTTTGAAGTTTTTTCTTTTCTCTTTCTTTTTTATTCCATGTTTGCTGTGATCTACTCATATTATTTTTTGTTTGTGAATTTTACATTTTTATAATAAAAAGAGCTCCATGAATTGTGGAGCTCCATGATTAAAAACAGTATCTAGTTATATTAGCTATTTTAGTTATACTAATTTAACATTAACAGCATTTAATCCCTTTTTTCCCTGCTGTAGCTCAAACTGAACTTCATCATCTTCTCTTATTTCATCTATCAAACCACTAACATGAACAAAATGTTCTTCATTTGTTTCAATGTCTCTAATAAAACCGAAACCTTTAGTGTTATTAAAAAATTTTACTTTTCCCTTTTTCATATAATATGATAATTTTAATAATTAAATTACTAATGTATGCTAAATAAATGAAAAAATATGTCTTATTTCCGACAATTTCAATAAATAAAAGGTTTTTGATTATGAAAAAATATGGTTAAACCAGCTATTCATAGGCATTACATCTAATTATATTTTTAACTACCCTTAAGAATAGCTATTTTTACAGGTTTAATAGAAAAATTAAATTTTACTAACTTTTAAATACCATGAATATTACAGATATTTTTGGCAAGGCAACATTAAACAATGGTATTACTATGCCATACTTTGGCTTGGGTGTATTTGAATCAGCAGAAGGAGAAGAAACCATCAATGCTATCCATTGGGCTTTTGAAGCCGGTTATCGCCATATCGACACAGCCTCATTATACAGAAATGAGAGAAGTGTTGGTAAAGCAGTAAATACAAGTGGATTAAAACGTGAAGAAATATTCATAACAACAAAAATATGGAATTCAGACCAGGGTTACCAAAAAACGTTTGATGCGTTCAGGGAAAGTCTTGATAAATTAAAAACGGATTATATCGATTTATACTTAATTCATTGGCCGGTAAGTAATAAGTACATTGAAACATGGGAGGCTATGGAAGAACTGTATCAACAAAAATTAATAAAAGCTATAGGAGTAAGTAATTTTCTAACTCAACATCTAGAAAACCTTATATACAGGAATGGAACTATTCCAGCGGTAAACCAGGTAGAATTTCATCCGTACCTTGTACAACCAAATTTACTTGAATATTGTAAAAAACATAATATTCAGTTTGAAGCCTGGAGCCCTATATTAAAAGGAAAGGTTAATTCAATACCTGTTATAAATGAAATTGCAGCAAAGTATGAAAAAACACCTGTACAGGTTGCGCTACGCTGGGATTTACAGAAAGAGATAGTTACCATTCCGAAATCGGTAAATAAAGACCGTATTTTTTCAAATGCTGATATTTTCGATTTTGAACTTTCTGAAGAAGATATAAAACGTATCGATGCACTCGATAAAAACGAAAGAGTTGGGCCAGACCCTGATAATTTTGATTTTTAAAACTCAACTCCACTTATAAATCTTTAATCCTATCACAAAAGTAAGTAATCCAAAAGCAGCCAATACGGCTATGCTATCATAAATTTGAATAAAACCTGCCCCTTCATTGATTACACTTCTGACCTCATCCACAAACATGGTAAGAGGTAGAAGTTTAATAATTTTAATAACCCACGCCGGGAAATTCTGGTAACTGAAAAAAATACCGGATAATACAATCATTGGGGTTGTGATTAGAGATATTAGTCCATTGCCCAATTGAATATTGTCTGTTTTTGATGAAAGTAAAATGGCTATGCCAAAAAAGCAAAAGTTACCTGTTAATAAGAGAACAATTAATGCCAATAAATTTCCCTGGATGGAAATATCAAAAAACAATTCTGAAAATACAAGTAATACAATGGTTTCAAATAAAGCAACCACCAAGCGTGAAGCCCATTGCGCTATCAGAAAGTGTGACTTTTTCATTGGAGTAGCTATCATTCTCCGTAAAAGCTTTTTTGACCTTTTCTCAATAAGTGTATAGCATACGCCCCACATAACAGACATCATGATCCCCATACTTAACAAACCGGGGACTAAAAAATCTATATACCTGAGTCCTTTAGTATTTATGGGAGTAACATTGCCTTCATAAAAATCGGGACTGCCCGACTCAAAAAAGCCTTTCAACTGCATACTTATCAACTCGGCTTCCGGGTTTAAAGGGTCGCTATGGTATGTTATCTTATTATTTTCTTCGGTAATAATTGTAGTAATTATTCCCCGTTTTAATAACAGTTCACTTTCTTCCCATGAGTTGAAATGAAAAACATAGCGTGAAGTACTGTAACCGGATTTAAATTGCTTTTCGATTACCGTATCGATTGGTTCTGCCCCGTTAAAAAAAGTATGACGGATAATTGTATCATACTTACGATACGAAGGAACTACGGCAACACCATGTACCATTTCTTTTTTTCCTGAAAAGGCCACTCCAAGTCCCAAAGCCATTAAAACAGGAAACCCAAACGACCAGAATACAGCTCCCGGTTCCCTGAAAAATTCTTTGATATGTGCAAATATCAATTGTATTAACGGATGTTTCATATTTTATTGATTAATCGAGTAAACGCCTTCCGGTCATAGATATAAACAAATCATCCAGCGTAACTTTACGGCATTCAAGTGTATGTATATTTATGTTTTTTTCTTCCGATTTTTTTATCAGCAATGGCAGGGTTTCAGTAATCCGGGCAACTTCCAGTATTGTTTTTTTGTCATTGTTACGAATATTCTGAATACCCGGCAATAAATCAAAATCCAGGTAAGCCCCATCATCAAATGATACCTCAATAATTTCATTGGTACCACAACGCTTTAATAACTCATCCATTGTTCCGCGTGCCAGTATTTTTCCCCTGTCTATAATTACAATCCGGTCACATAAATGCTGTGCTTCTTCCATATAATGCGTAGTAAGAATAAGCGAGGTATTTTTTTCTTCTTTTAGTTTTAACAGAATTTTCCATATTTCACGCCGGGCATTAGGGTCAAGTCCTGTTGTGGGTTCATCGAGCAATAAAATTTCCGGATAATTGATAAGAGACAGTCCTAATGCAAGTCTCTGTTTCTGGCCACCTGAAAGGTTTTTAACATATGCCTTATGTTTTTTTGTTAGGTCAACAAGCTCCATAATTTCTTTTACACGATTACATGACAGTCCATAAAATGATGCAAATAATGCCAGGGTCTCTTTTACCGTAAGTTTTTCAACAAACCAGGTTTCCTGCAACGAGATACCAAGAATTCTGTGCAGGTGGGAAAAGTTAGATCTTTTCCATGACTTGCCTTTAATAAAAATATCGCCCTTATCAGGCTTCTGTATCCCTTCAATCATTTCAACCAACGTTGTTTTACCGGCACCATTGGGGCCGAGAACAGCCACAAACTCACCGGCATGTATTTCAATGCTGATTCCCCTAACTGCATGAACATCTTTAAATGATTTATATACATCATTTACTTTGACAACTGGTGTATTGTATGTATTTGACATATTAATAGAAGTTAGAGATTAGAAGAATGGTGACCATGTTGGACACCGGACTTCAGACTTTTATCACCCGGAATATATCCATCAGGGCTTCCGTATATATGCACAATATCTATAATCTCTGACCGTGAGATTCCCCCGGGATTTATGCCTGGCAATCCTTCGGGTACTTCAACTCCAAGACTATTAAAATATTCTTGCCATGCAGGAAAATAGTGTGATGAACCCGGTGATTTAAAAGTCATCGGATGAAGTGTAAACAAGTCGGTATTGTTGTTTGCTGCTTTAAAACAAAGGTAAATAAGTTCCGAGCAGTAATACGAATCGTTGTTCATGCTAAAAACCATATCGTATGGTTTGTTTATATATTTTTTAGCATAGGAGATTGTAGCGGGAATAAGATGCTGGTAGGTCGGTTTTAACCGGCCTGCAATTACTTTTGGGTGTTGTAAAGAGTCTGTGCTCCTGTTTAAAAAATCGTTCAACCGGGTGAAGACTACTCCCTTGGTAATAGCCTCAAGTACATATATTCCACTATCGCTTTCTATAACCAATCCAACATGAGAAAACTTTGCCCCGTTAATGCCTGATGTAACCTGTTCAATGGCATCGCATAAGGGGCCACAGTCAATATCCTGGAAAAGAAGGTCACCATTCTGCGGGGTATAAGTTTGATAAAGAAGTGCTATATAAAAACAAAATGCCAAATTCATTCTGATAATAAAGAATGCAAAAGTAAGGAATTTAAAACTCAATATTTTTGAATTTGTTGCTATTTTTTTTGTTCAAAGTGTAATTGGCCATGTATTATTGTTTATTCCTTTTCATCCTTTTCCTTTTAAGAAAAAGGACAACCAAACCGGAAAAGACAACTGTTAATACAACATACAAGTAAATAGATTTGGGAAAGAACAATGCAGACCGGTCGCCAATACAAATATAGGTTGACCAGAAAAATGGGTGTGAAAACGAATATGGGTTGTTTTTTATAAAATCGAGCTTAGCTTTTTGCAGGGCTATATCTTTGTGGCAACCTTTTTTCAAGTAATGATAAAACCTCACCATCAAATCAACACCTGTTTTATCTTCAACTTCCCATAATGTCATAATAAGACTCGGACAACCGGCGTAAGAAAACCCCCTGGCCAGGCTAATAACACCTTCGCCCTTTTTTAACTGTCCTTCTCCACTGCTGCATGAACTTAAAACCGCGAGCCTTGCATTAAACTTCATGTTATATATCTCGTGAGTGTTTAAAAGTCCGTCTTCGAGGCTGTCACCACTGGTACTGAATACAAGTTTTGAAAATAAGGGATCTTGATTATCGATAACAGCATGCATAGCCAGGTGCAAAATATCGTAATTATTAGCATATTTTTTAAAATTGGATTCCGTAGCCTGCTCTCCAATAATCATTTCCCCGTTTATAATACGGGTAACTTTTTAGTTTCGATCCTTCGAATTTTTTAATGATATATAACATTTGCCTGGCGTCTATGTAAGTCCATTCACTAGGTTGTTTTCCTTCAGAACGAAAATTATTACCATCCAAAATATATTTTCCAAAAACTAGCGGTAAATTTATGTATGGAATTTATTCTTCCACTAGTGGAAATTATTAATATTAAACCAATTGTAATAAAAGACACAGGACCACAATTATATAAAATTTTTATTGGAAATGAAGGTACTTTAGGGATTGTAACAACTGCA
>CAZWGG010000157.1:217-9641 GCA_964633305.1 uncultured Bacteroidales bacterium | reverse complement strand
AGAGACACAATAATGATGGCATGGAAAATCTTGAGAAGATTGAGAAAAATTAAATATTTTTCTTAGAATTTTGACAAAAAAAATAACAGTTAAATTTGAAATCATTAGAGATAGATTTTATAGCATCGTCATTCGAAAGTCAACTTTAATACAAAGATAATTGCAAGATATTGGTTTTATGGAAATTTGTAGAATTAGTTGAATGTAAATAAGCTAATTGACCATGTGAAGCTATATTAATTGACAACCTAATAAATTCTGAGTTATCTCTGAAACAGATGTTGAAAGTAATTTAACAGAACCTGGTTCAGGGAGAAATTCTTAAGAGTGTTATACCAAGTCCGGGATATGGGGAAAATGGATATATGAGTTATCTATCAAAGGACACAAAGTTTTCTCTCTATTATCCTATAAATTCCATAAAAATATTTTGGGCTTACGTTAATCATCGTAGGAAAAGTTGTACTTTAAGGGTGAATATCAAAATTTTTTTTAATTGACATTTTAAAAATAAAAAAAGATGAAATTGAAACATTAGACGCCCATAATTATAATGAATTATTAAGTTATAACCGATTAAACCCAAAATTCATAACAGCTGATTCAAAAAGGCGAAGATTGATGTATCTTGAAGATATAAAGAGGAATAAGGATGAAATAGAATTTAAAGGTACTAAAGATAAGTTCCTTGCCTCACTGGAAATGGAATTTGTTATCTCAGAAGCAAAACCTGATGACTTAGAGAGAGCAGAAGAACGCACAGTAAGAACAAATCAACTAAATTCAACAAAGTAATATTGCCAGGTATGGTTTGAGAAACTTCTATAAAAAAAATTATATGCCCCAGGTTAAATCCTAATTTTTTATCATAAAGTATAATTAATATACAATAATAATTATATCTTTTGTTTCTTCCTGTGTGTTACAATTCTAAGTTTAAATACCTTTGCACTTATTAAACAAAATTAAATCTGATCTGTATCTGTTGAAAAGGTATGAAAATATAAATAATGAAAAGTAATCTTATAGTTAAATATCCGGAAAAATTATTAGAAAAATACCGGGATTTGAAAACAGTGCTGGCTGAAAATAAAAAGCAAATTGACGAGATAAAACTTGATAAAGCTTTTCAGTTATACATTGATTCTTTAAGCGAACCGACAGATTCTGCAGATAAACACAGTATCTTCTCAGCTTTGGATGTTGCAGAGATTACAGTTAAAGAAATAGGGTTAGGTGTTACTTCCGTTATTAGTATTTTTTTGTATAAATCGTCTCTGGTTAAAATATTAAGGGAGACAGATATTACAAGAGAATACGGCAGTTCTGTTTCTGTTATTTTTGGAGGATTAGAGAAGATTTCGTATTTCGGTACTACTTCTCAATCCGCAAATGCTGAAAATCTTCGAAAGTTATTATTAAACCTTGCTAAAGATGTAAGAGTAATATTGATATGTATTGCCGAGCAATTGCAGCTTATGCGTTTAATGAAAAATATACGACACGAGCAACAGTATTGTCTTGCCTGTGATGCTTTTTATTTATATGCACCATTAGCCCATCGCCTTGGTCTTTACGTTATCAAATCTGAAATGGAAGACCTGTCTCTAAAGTATACTGATAGAAGAACGTACGATCTAATTGCAAGAAAGCTTGCAGAAACTATGCGTGCAAGGAATAAGTTTATTGAAGAATTTATATTGCCTATTAACAATGTATTAAAAGAGAATAGATTTGATTACGAAATTAAAGGCAGGCCAAAATCAATTCATTCCATATGGAATAAGATGAAAAAGAAAGGGGTTGAATTTGAGGATATTTATGACCTTTTTGCCATTCGCATTGTATTGAATAGTGATACAAAAAATGAGAAATCAGATTGTTGGAAAGTTTATTCATTGGTTACGGAGATTTATCAACCTAATCCGTTAAGACTTAGAGATTGGATATCTGTACCGAAAACAAACGGGTATGAATCGCTTCATACGACAGTTATTGGTCCCGGCGGACGTTGGGTTGAGGTTCAAATACGTTCGGTTAGAATGAATGAAATAGCCGAAAAAGGGTTTGCTGCCCATTGGAAATATAAGGGACTGGAAGGAGAAGAAAAGGGATTAGATGAATGGTTATTTAAGGTAAGAGAAATGTTGGAGACTCCACATACCGATGCCGAAGAATTTATCGATGATTTTAAGCTCAGCCTTTATTCTAAAGAGATTTTTGTTTTTACACCAAAAGGCGAATTACGAAAGTTTCCCAAAAATGCAACTATATTGGATTTTGCTTATGATATTCATAGTGATATGGGTTCAATGTGTGTTGGAGCAAAAATTAATGGGAAAAATGTCCCCATAAAATATGTTATGCAAAATGGAGACAGGGTTGAAATTCAAACCTCAAAAAATCAAACCCCAAAACTGGATTGGCTGAATATTGTTACTACTTCAAAGGCAAAATCAAAGATAAGGCAAAAATTGAACGAAGAAAAATTCAAGGAAGCCGAGACTGGAAAAGAAATAATAAAACGTCGTTTTAAGAATTGGAAAATACCTTATAACGACGAGATAATTAGAAGTTTGTTAAAAAAATATAAACTAAAAAATGCACAGGAGTTTTATTACCTTGTTTCAACCGAAAAAATTGAATTAAGCGAGATCAAAGAATTTTTAACTGAAAAAGAGAATCGTAGAGAAGAGTTATTATTACCGGATGATAAGCCTGTTGAACAGGATTTAATTCATGAAATAGATGATGATTTTCTGCTTATTGATGAAAAAGTTTCTAATGTGGATTATAAACTCTCCAAATGCTGTAACCCGATATTTGGTGATGATATATTTGGTTTTGTTACTATAAATGAGGGTATAAAAATTCATCGTACGAATTGTCCGAATGCTGCACAACTTCTTTCTAAATATGGTTACCGGGTTGTAAAAGCCAGGTGGAACAAAAGCGATAGAATAACTTCTTTTCCTGCAGATATATTAATATCAGGTGAAGATGTTCCGGGAATATTAAATAGCATATCTGATGTGATTTCAAAAGAGCTTAATGTTGCCTTGCGTTCAATTTCACTTGATAGTGAGAATGGTGTATTTCAAGGAAAACTTAAGCTAATGGTTCTTGATTTGAAACACCTTGATGCATTAATGGCCCGGTTATCAAAAATAAAAGGAATATACAGCGTTAAAAGGCAGGAAGGGTCTGTTAGAGGTTAGTTCTTGTCAGATACTGTATCGATCATTCATGATATAGTGTCATTCGATATCCATTTATTAAAAAATAATTTAATATCTTTGCAATTACAATAATAATAGATAATTTCTAGTGATTTGCCATAAAATTTATTGAGGTATTTTTTATTTTTTCATGGAAATGAACACAAAAAAAAATATCATATTGATTTTAAGTATTTTCTTTTCTACCTATTATGATTTCTCTCAGAATCTCGAATCACTTGATAGTGATAAGGATTTTTTGAATAAGGAAGAGTATACATTAGGCAAATTTGGCCATATTCCCGAGACAAAACTGGATGCAAAAATAATTAAACCATTAAATTTTAATCTTTCTGTAGGTACAGGTTTTTCATTCTCTAACCATATTGGGTCAACTCAAAATTTTTATATATCACCCAATTGGTCATATAAACTTTCTGAAAAATTCCAGATTAATTTTGGAACAATTGTAAATTTTTCTAATTATTCCGGTGTTCCTGGTGGCCTTTGTCCATATAACGAATTTTCTACATTAAATGGAGGAAGCACTAATATCTTGCTTTATGCTGAAGGAACCTATTTTCCCTCACCTCGGTTAACCATTTCAGGTATTGCTTATAAAGAGATAGCACCAATGAAAAATACGGTTCTTAATCCACTGCCATTAGACTATAACCTGGAAGGAATGTCTCTTAGTTTTAATTATAAGCTTTTTGATAATTTACACATTGGTGCACAATTTAACTATACCAATGATTATCATCCATTTTTACCTTACAATCCACACCGTTCTTATATCGATAATTATTACTGGTAATTGCTTCATGGAATTTATGATTTTATTCTTATGTCAGGCCATCCTTTCTTACTTACCTTGTTTATCCCATTTATCGTTTATCTTTGGATTATTGGGTTTAAAAAAATGAAAATCCTTTCTGACAGCTTAGTATGGAAAATAAAAAAGAAATGCAAGATTCAAATGAATAATATTTTTTATTAATTTGGCTTTAAACTAAGAACTCGTAACTAAGAAAATGAACCTTTTTGGAAAAACAATACAAGAATTACAGGATATTACTGATGATCTTTCACTTCCCTCATTTTCAGCCGTTCAATTAGCAGATTGGTTATACAAAAAGAAGGTAGATTCTATTGATAAAATGACCAACATCTCAAAAGCAGCACGTAACAAGATTAAAGAGAATTATTCTATAATATTGTCCTCCCCGGAAAAAGTTCACCTCTCAGCCGATGGTACTAAGAAATATCTTTTTCGCATAAAAGATGATAAATATATAGAATCTGCTTATATTCCTGAAAAAAAACGTCATACCTTATGTATCTCATCACAAATAGGTTGTAAAAGAAATTGTTTGTTTTGCATGACCGGGAAACAAGGTTTTCAGGGAAACCTTAATACTGCTGAAATTTTAAATCAAATAGTAAGTATACCGGAAAGAGACAAACTTACTAATATTGTATACATGGGAATGGGAGAACCTTTTGATAATCTTCCTGAGGTTTTAAAAAGCCTTGAGATTCTTACGGCAAATTATGGATTTGAAACGAGTCCCAAACGCATAACCATTTCAACCATTGGATTATTACCTTCATTGAAAACTTTTATAGAGTCAAGTAATTGTCATCTTGCTGTTAGTCTTCATTCACCTTTTCATGAAGAAAGAAAACATTTATTACCTATTGAGTCCGTATATCCTATTGAAAAGGTTATTAACATGCTAAAGGCTTTCGATTTTTCCAGGCAACGGAGGATATCATTTGAGTATATTTTATTTAAAGAATTTAATGATTCGGTAAAACATGTGAATAATCTTGCCAGTTTATTAAATGGTCTCAAATGCCGTATAAATCTTATCCGGTATCATCCTATACCTAATATGTTTTTAGAGCCATCAGATGAAGAAACAATACAGGAATTCCGTGAACGGTTAAATAAAAAGGGTATTACAACAACAATAAGGGCTTCGAGAGGGTTAGATATTTTTGCAGCTTGCGGACTTTTATCTACAAAAGAGCTTATTAAACTGTAATCTTAAGAGATAAGTGTTTACCTTTGGATTTGTCAATTTTTTTAATTTATTTATAATGAGAATTTTATTATTTATTAGCTTTTTTATTCTTATTTCACTACCAGGTATGAGTCAATTTAAATATGGCCAAAGATTAAAAGATAGTACCATACTTGCAATTAATTCAAACGAAGGTTCTTTGTATGTTGGAATTGACAACCCACTTCAATTAAATTATGTAAAGAACAATAATGCAGACGATTTTTTGTTATCAACCAATAATGGTAAACTTTTTTTTGATAGTCTCAACTATATTTCTATCCCTAAGAGAAGCGGCAAAGCCAGAATTGTTATTTCAACAATTGATAACTCTGATACAACTTTAATTGGCTATAAATATTTTATTGTGAAAAATATTCCTGATCCGATGTTACAAATCGATACCTTATTATTCTCCGAATTGGATACAATAATGAAATCTTATTTACTAACGGCTGATAATTTGGAAATATTTGTTAGTTCCGATATTATTGGATCGGAAAATTGGTTTAAAATAATTAAGTATGAAATAGGATATTTTTATGGCGGGTTATACACGTCTTCTCTAATTAATGGAAATAAACTAACAAATAAGGCTAAGCAAATTATATATAAACTTGGACCTGGCAAAGAACTAGTATTTGATATTGCAGTCGAAGGAGAAGGAAAACTAATTAAAGAGTTACCAATATATCGTTTTATTATGTACTAACGTTATTTCAAATTAAATGACATTTTTTTTCTTTCTAATAACTCTAAAGCTTCTTTTATGGTTAGTTTTTTACCCTCTTGGTAAGCTACTATAAACGCCTTTCTTACTTTGCATTCCTCAAGGGTTTTAGTCGCTTCTTCAAATTCTTTGTAACGGCCAATAGAATACTTATACCATTCGTCCTCATAAATCATATCTATTTTCATTCCGCCTTTATAAATTGTTCTTAAGTATTCTTCTGTTAAAGGAACGGTGTGGGCGGCAATTTGTACTTTGAAGATAATTTCCCCTATGAGGGATGTATCTATTTTTTTATCAGGATCAACAGTGGCAAAAATATCATCAGGGGGTTCATTGACAGCCGGATTCTTGAATAGCTCTAAAATTTCTTCAAGTGTAACATCATCTTCCCACCCGTAGTTGTATTCTACAGGATAGTCAATATAAACCTGTAAAGCACGACCTTGATCTCGAATAGCTAGTTGTTCAAGCTCTGTTGCTTCTTTGATTTTTCGCAAGGCATATTCAAATTTTTCACTTATCTCTGCTTGTTCCCTCCGTTGTTCTGCCCTGGCCAAATGCTTTTTTGCTTGTCTTTCATAATACCTTCCCTTCTCAACGCCGGCAGCGTAATGCTGTACTTTTTTCATACTTTCCCAGAAAGTTTCGCATTTAGTTTTAAAAACCTCGAATATTGTTGAATTGCCTTCTTCATAAATTTTTGAAGCTTCTAAAAGTGCTTTTAAAGCCTTAATATAATCATCTGAGAGTTCTTCTTTTTTTTCTAATTCACTAAGGACTGAATACATTTCCTTTGATTGTTCGAACAGTTTTTCTGCACTATTTAACAATTCAACACCTTTATCTATTTGTTTTAACTCGAAGTTTAAAAACTTAACATTTAATTCTTTTGTGAAGTCAACAGCCTGATAATCTTGTGCTTTAAGACCTGGTGGAAATAACAGTAGGACAATACCTAATAAAACCCATATTTCTTTTTTATTGTGCATATCACCTTTTTTTAATCAGAACCTACTGCCAAAAATAATTAAAAGGAATATAAGATAAAATTTAATTTGTTGATTAATTACTGGATTACGTATAACAAAAAGGAAGCCAAAGTTGAAAATGACTTCTAACATATTTATGATATATTTTTTAATGGATTTTTTTAAATTCATGAGCATTAAATACAACATAACCGATCATTAGAAGTGAAACCATGGGTATTAAAAGTAAACGACCATTTCTTTAAAGTTAGTGAAAAATTATACGGTATGTTAAATACAACATATATAACTTTCGTCAAAAAAAATAGACTATTAGTCAAATTTTTTTTTGCCATTTATCATCATTTATTTTTCGAAAACAGGTCCGTTTTTTAATAATTCATTGAATATTAGTACAATATATCGGATGATACAAAATAAGTTTTTTGTGTGTATATATTCAGTTTTTCGGTTCTTTAGGAGATCATTTTGTCAATTCTATCAAACAATTCTTTAAAGTTTTTTTGAGTTTCTTCATCGAAATCGGAGAACTTAGTATTGTTATCTTGAATATGAGAGATAAAAGTTGTTGCCAGGACAGTTCTGGAGAGTCCATTTGTTTGTAAATATTCAGAATTGGATTCAGTTATTCCTACACGTTTTTTGAGTAAGAAGCGTTTAAAATCAATTGTAGAAAACAAATCTTCAATTAATGCGTAGTTGTCCATACTCTGAATCTTTTTTTCTCCTTGATTTTTATTGCTGATAAAAAGTAATTTTTTGAGTTCGTTAGTTGTATTTTTTATTTCATTATTTCCAAAAGTCAACAAAGCAAAATCAAGTTTCCAGCCCATAAGTAAATTTGCTAGTGATTGCATACCAGAAATACCTGATGAGGGAATAAAATATGCATCGGTTCTGAAACCTATCAGTTTTGACATTGAATTAAGGTAGTAATAAGTAATTGCATCTTGCACAATGATATTGTTCTTTTGCTGAATGAATTGCTTTTCATATAGTTTTGTTCCCATTATCGAGTATATAGGGGAAAGAGTATCAGGGGATGCATTTGGTAAAGATTTTGTATCAATAATAACAGTTTCACTATTCTCGTCATTTTCATCTGCTCTTTGAACAGCCATAATCCTGTACAGTTTGTTGATGTCTACTAAATGCGGTGAGTGGGTACAATATATTATTTGTAAATCATCTTTCAAATCTTCAAAGACTTTAAGTACGTCCTCCTGGGCTCTTGCATGAAGGCTAAGTCCCGGTTCATCAATTAATATTACCCTATTTTGGAAATTTTGCATTGCTGTGGCCTTCAGTTCTAAATAGAAAGAAAGAAACCATCTTACTCCTCTGCTTCTTTGTTTAGGATATAGACGTTCTTGTTTGTCTTTAATCCAAAATTCCAGGTAAGGCTTTCCACTCTTTTTCGGAACGGTATAATCATAATGTTCCAGTTCAAAATTAAGGTTGATTTTATTATTTTTTCCAACATTTTGTCGCCAATAGTCCTGAAAATTAATTGTAATTTCTCCATTCAGGTTTTCAATTTTTTGTTTTAATATGCGGTGATTTTTTTCCCTGAAAAAATCAGAACTAAGGCCTGCAACACGAAGAAAGTTTTTTGCTGCTTTATATCCCTCTACTTCTTTATTTTCTGAAAGAAGATCTTCTAAATCTATTTTATTAGGCAATAAACTGCTAAAATCCTCAAAAAAATCAAATGTTGGGACAAAGTTTATAAGTTGTTCACCAATATCTTCAACAGTTAAGAGAGTTTTTCTATATTCAACTTCTGAAATTGCTTCCGCTTCAGCTATTTTATAACTTTGGCCTTTTAATACCCTGGCTACAATCGCTTTCAATATAGCTTCATTTTCTGTACAATCTTCAAAGTTTTTGTATGCTTTGTTGTATTCGGCCTTTATATTTTCTAATTTTTTAGAAGCTGATTTTTTTTCTTTATCACTTGAGCAAATTTCGAATAAATGTTTTGTTTCTTTTAATCTTGAGGCTACAGCTATTAATTTTTCCTGGCTTTGTTTTTTCTTGTCAATAGTTTCATTACATTTCTTACAAACAGTTACTTTTTCAGAAATTTCCTGGGTTTTTAGTTTTTTTTCTTCAAAGAATTTAACCTTATTATTAAATTCTTCTTCTTTTTGATAATATAACTGATTTATTGTATTCAGTTCCTGTTCGACCACTAATTTGGCATCTGGTTTACGAGCTTTGTTTAATGCTTTTTTTGCTGCAACTTTTTTTCGGTACCATTCATTTAATTGCTTATTGGCTTTAAGTTTTTCTTTCTCAGCCAGTTCTATTTCATGGAAAATATTGTCTGCATTTTGTAACAATTCATTTATTTCTTGCTGTACGCGATTTTCTAAATCTTCTTTTTCCTTTCTTATATTTTCGTAGTATTCA
>CAZWGG010000157.1:0-207 GCA_964633305.1 uncultured Bacteroidales bacterium | reverse complement strand
CATCATCAATTTTAACAATGCTTACTTTATCTTCTCTCCATATTCTGGTAAGTATTATATCTTTTTTTGTTTTAAAAATTTCTTTCAATGGTTCAGGAACATTTGATGAGGGTATCAAATCATTTAAATTTTCGTCTTCCAACTCGAAAAGAACGCTTACTTCCGGCCATGTTAAATCACTTCGTAATACATCGTCAGATATTTTAC
>CAZWGG010000156.1:0-9672 GCA_964633305.1 uncultured Bacteroidales bacterium | reverse complement strand
GTCGAGATCGATACCGTTCTCATCGATGATGCACCCGTTCGAGTCGCTCATGGTGATCACTTTCCCGCCTAACTGTATCACTTTTTCTGCGGCATATATGGCAACATTTCCTGCTCCCGACATAGCAACTCTTTTTCCTTTTACAGATGTGCCATGCTGTTCAAGCCAGTGCTGTGTAATGTAAACCAGTCCGTAGCCTGTAGCTTCCTTTCTAATCCAGCTACCTCCCCAGCTAAGCCCCTTGCCGGTAAGTACACCTTCGAAACGGTTTACAAGACGCCGGTACTGACCATATAAGTATCCTATTTCACGGCCGCCAACCCCGATGTCCCCTGCCGGCACGTCTGTTTCCGGGCCGATATGCCGGAATAGTTCAGACATAAAGCTCTGGCAGAATCTCATGATCTCATTTTCCGATTTTCCTTTCGGATCAAAATCAGATCCGCCTTTACCACCTCCCATTGGTAAACCGGTAAGGGCATTCTTAAATATCTGTTCAAATCCCAGAAATTTAAAGGTACCCAGGCTTACATTGGGATGAAAACGCAGGCCCCCTTTGTAAGGGCCTAGAGTGCTGTTAAACTCAATACGGTATCCCCGGTTAACATTTACTTCCCCGCTGTCATCCTGCCACGGTACCCTGAAAATAATGATCCTGTCTGGCTCAACCAGTCGTTCAATAATTTTTAACGATTCAA
Source organism: uncultured Bacteroidales bacterium (assembly GCA_964633305.1). GTDB lineage: Bacteria > Bacteroidota > Bacteroidia > Bacteroidales > UBA10428 > CAZWGG01. Next base: position 8,974 of record CAZWGG010000156.1, on the reverse strand, counting down.
ATTGTGGGTTTTGGTTATATACTTCTTCTATTGATTCAAGTATTTCGCCCACTGCCTGATGATATTCCACCTCTCCGGGATGGATTCTTTTCAGGTCATTTAAAAGAATTTCTGCATTCATTATACCTAATTTTTATAAAACTTTATATTACTCAAAAACCGGTTTTTATGGAATGATAATAATCATAAACATACATATATAAATTTGTTTTTTATCATGCCTGTTTTTTTAACGATCTGTAAATACAGTCTTTGCTTTAACAGAAATTTCAGAAATAATTACTGAATTGCGTTTTTTCTCCACTGAGATACTAAAGGAAAAAGGTACCTAATGAACAAGTTCTCTCCGTTAATACTTATATTTTCATGGCCACAAAATACCAGTTTTTAATAATGTCAAACTATTCTTTCTTCTTTGTCGTGTAATATTCCTGTAGCACATAAAATGCTTTTTTCTTAATACCTTTCTCCGAGATTAAGCCTTTACGGTTCCAGCCGTCCTGAACATCGGGTAATTGTCTAAGGGGAGTCATGAAGTCGGCCAAAATCCAGGGAGTCATACCTGCTAGGCCTTCAATTCTGTTGAACATAGCAATGTTTTCTTTGTATAGATAAGCTTGGTAATCTTCGCTCCATCTTGTAAGACTATCTGCATAATAGCCCTGTAATGCCCCTCCTCCAAACTCGCTCACTATTATGGGCTTATTCATACTTGAACTGTAGGTTTTTTTTCTACATTCTGCGGGCAAACCTCCATACCATCCCAGGTATTCGTTAAAGCTTATAATATCAAGATGTTTCATGATAGGGTCATTAATAGTGTAACTATTGTCAGGATGACCGTCCCTAGCCTGGTCTTTTTTACAAGCTGCAGTTAATAACCGTGTATCGTCTATTGACCTTATATGCCGGGCTATTGAAGTCAAAAACTCATTCCGTGCGGTTGTTGGGCCGGTTTCATTGGCAATCGACCAGATTATAGAGCTGGCCCTGTTATAATCACGATTTATTAACTCGGTATATTGATTTTTTGCTTTCTGAAGCACCTCCGGGTTGTCCCAGTCAATTCCCCAATACAAGGGTAATTCTTCCCAAAGCATTATTCCCATTTCATCTGCTACTCTAACAATATTCTCCTGGTGAGGGTAGTGAGCCAAACGAATAAAATTACATTCTAATTCTTTTGCCCATCCAAGTACAAGCCTTGCATCATCTACTGAATTAGCCCGGTCTTTTCGAAGTGGGTTCTCATCGTGAAGTGAAATTCCTCTTAGAAAAATGGGTTGTCCGTTTAGCAGAATTTGTTTGCCCTTGGCCTCTATGGTCCTAAACCCGATTCTGTCGCTAACTTTGTCGCTATCAGTTTCAATAAATACCTCATAAAGTTTTGGCGACCTGGGTGACCAAAGTTCAAGGTTTTTTATATCAATGGTAAAGTTGTATGTACCGGTTTTATCAATGGAAATTTCTTTATTAACCTTTAATTCAGGAATAATAACCTTGACCTTTGTTTGAGGTAAATCTCCAGTAAGTACAACGGTACATCTAATTCGTTTGGTTTTGAGGCCAAGTGTTGATTTATCCAGCGAAAGATAATAGTTACTGATAAAGGTAGCAGGCACCTCAATTAGCTTAACATCACGTATTATACCCCCATGGTTAAACCAATCTGTTACCTTTGCAGGAATATGGTCGTTCGAGCGGGTATTGCTTACACCAACAATCAAATAATTGTCTTTTTCTTTAATTATATTGGTTATTTCATAGCAAAAAGGGGTAAACCCTCCTTCGTGTTCACCTAGTCTTTCTCCATTAAAAGTAACTTCGGTAATGTAATTCGCAGCCCCAAAATACACAAAGTAGCGCTTATTTTTAGATAGACTTTTTTTATCAAATGTTTTACGGTACCAAATTGTACCCTCATAATACGTGAGTTCGGGTTTTTGGGCATTCCATGCTCCCGGAACCCATAGTGTTTGCGATAAATCAAAGCTGTATTCAACCCGGTCGGTTTTATCCTTTGGCTTTTCATTTTTATAAAGCGGCATAAAACCAATTCTTCCAGTCTCATACTGATCGAGAATATATTTCCATTTTCCGTTTAAACTGGTAAACGAACGGTTTGGCGTATTTGAAATAAAAATCTCCTGACTTTTTATGGTGCATAACTCGGCAACCAACAAGAATAAGGTCAATAATGTATGTTTTTTAAGATAGATCATTGTACATTGTATTAAGATATGTTGCTTTATTGTTTTTGAACTACTATTCCAAAACTTTTTTTTGCCCCCACAATATAATCATTTTTGAATTAGTATCCATATTATGCTGCTATAGATACCTCAATCTATTGGCGACCAGTAAATTGTATGACTAGTGGCATAACGCATGGCAGTTTATTATTAACCCATGATGAAGTTTAAGCGCCTGCCTGCCAGTACTTTTACAAAGTGTATGTGCTTTAAATCAACTTCTATCTCTTTTGATAAAGATTTTCCATCGAGTAATATTGGCTTTTTATTTTCCATTTTTGTGTATTATCAATCAATCATGTTTGTTTCGTTGTCGTTAGCATTGGCCAACGTCAGTTTGGCTAAAAACCTGGATAAACTTCTAAATTTTGAGCCATATAAAATCAAATATATGAAACGTCCATGATAAAATAATCATTATTATCACACACGACAATGATTATTTTATTATGGTAAGTTCCATCTGACCATTAAAAATTAAAAAATAAACAGATGAAAAATTATATTTGCCAGTTTATCCAAGTAAGAATTAAGCGTTTCTATTCCTAAAATATTAATAATACGGCGTAGATTATATGCTGTCATCTGGAATTGCAAATCCTGACTAGGGGGGTGGCTATCTCATTATTTTTTCAGGATGTATTTTTAGAACATTTAAATTTTACATTTGATTTGCTGGACTATAAAGTTCGGCATACTTCTTAAATTCCTTTAATGCCTTATCAGTATTCAGAACGCTCGAATCTTTAGGGATATCATCCCCGTATGGAGAACTAATTATTGGAACAGCATATGAAATTCTTTCATCATTTATGAGGCTTGCATAAGTTACAAATCCGCCCTTTGAAATGCCTATCATACCTATATTTGATGAATTTACCATTTCATGTTTAGAAAAGTGATCAATAAGGACAGAAATATCCGCAGCAGTTTCATTCTTTATTTTTCGCAAGGTAAGCAAATCAATGCGTCCATCATCAGTTAATATTTTTTCTCTAAAGGATACACCTTCTCTTTCTCCATGATATCGGTTATCTAAGGCTACCGTTGTTGTGGGTATGTGCGAATCCTGTTGTCTTTCATTTTTCGATTTTTATATTTTCTAAATATAAATTCAACTAAAAAGGCTCCAAAAAAAACAAATATGCTGGTATAAAATGCATTCCTGTGCATGTTCCATTGATATCTCAATAGTGCAGTAAAAACGACCAAAAGAATAATTAAATTGATTAAAATAAGAATCTTACTTCCTCCATATTTTTTCTGCAATTTAAAATGTGCAATCAATACAAAAATGTAAATAACAGTAAAAACAGTACTTGTAATTGAAGCAATTGCCCCTAAATCAAATAGTAAGGCAAACAAGAGGCCTAATCCGGCTGTAATATACAAACCTTCGGTTGATTTAAACCAGATTTTCCGTTCAAAAGCTTCAGGCAATTCTCCATCTTTTGCTAAGGAGTAAGCTATGTTTGCGCCACCAAAAATGGTCGCATTTAAAGCAGAAGAAATGGAGAATAAAGCGCCTATTGTAATCAGAATAAACCCAAAATTGTTGAGGAATGGTTTTGCAGCTATAGCCAGAGCATTTTCCTGTGCTTTAATGATATCCGGTATTGGAAGGTTCCCAATTGTAACAAGCGAAATTGATATATAAAAAATCATTACTATAAATATGCTAATAAATATGGCTATAGGAACATTTTTTTGAGGATTATTAATGTTTTCAGATGCATTGGTAATAAGACCAAATCCCATGTAAGAAAGAAAAAAGATGATAGACGCGTTTAGCAAACCACTTGTATGAGAAGCTTCAAAATCAGGCTTGGTCATTCCCCAATGAATAGTAATAAAACCACCCAATATAAAAACCAGTAAAATAGATAATTTTACCAAGACGATATAAAACTCGGCTTTCCCTACAGCTTTGCTTCCTAAAAAGTTTAGTGCTGTAAAAAAGGCAATAACAATTATTTCAACTACTCCTACATTAAATACTGTAGATTTTACATGTACAAAAGGAAGCAGATAACCTGCGAAACCTTTAACAAAAAGTGAAATTGACACAACATAAGTTAACCACATAAGAATGCTTAATACTCCTGTTATAATATTGTCACCGAGCCCTTTTAAAATAAACGCAATGGGACCTGCATTTGAGATGATTTTTTTTCCAAGAATAGCATACGAGTAAGCCACCACCAAAGCATAAATACCTGAAAGAATAAAAGCCTCGGGCAGATCACTCCCTGCAATTTTAACTCCCAATCCAAAAATTGAAAATATACTGGCACCTATCATTGTTCCAACTGCCATTGATGTTACTTCTATTAAACTAAGTTTTTTATTTTTTCCCATAGTACTTATTTATTTTTTTATCATGTTTTCTCTTGGTTTGCATTAGCCACAACGGCATTTTGTCTAAAAACTATTTTTAAATCCCTTAGAATTGAATATTCTAGTAGACTTTCGTATATGTATCCAAATAATTTTATCATTCATTTTGGTTTTTAGACAGTCTGGCGGTAAGAAATCGTTGCACACTTCAGTGCACTTTCTTATCGGTCCGTTACACCGTTTATTAAATGTTATATTGCTTAAATATAGCACTATCCGAGCAATGTTTTTACCGCCTGTTGTGCGGTCGTACATTTTTTTCTTGTTTAATCTATCAATATTTTTTCAAAACAAACACTATTAGGTAAATCTATATATTGTCCGTAATTATCAATTCTTTCAAATCCTGATTTTTCATATAATCCAATTGCTTCTGATTGCTTTTTTCCTGTTTCTAAAACTGCTCTTGAAAAACCTAACTCAGTAGCCCAATTTTCCAATTCATTAAGAATCAACTTTGATATTCCTTTTCCTCTGCAATCTGTTTTAACAAACATACGTTTTATCTCAACCGTCGTGTTGTCAAAACGCTTAAAACAACCACAACCAATCGCTATATCATGGTCGTAAACTACAATAACAGTATCAATTGATTCAATCTTATTATACTCGTCATATTTCTTTTGTTCACTATGGTATCTACCTCGATAAATCTTTGTCAAGAAGAGTTATCAAATTAGCAAAATCATAATTTGAACTTTGTGCCCGTTTAATATTTATCGAATTCATGCGTACATTGCTTACAGATAATCCGCTCTTGATGGTGTAAATACATCTATTACTTCTCCACCCTTAATAACCACCCAAGAATGCTCAACATTTTCCGGGATACTGTATTTATCCAGCCAAATCAGACAGATAAATGCACCTTTCTTATTTACCTGAATAAAGGTATATTATTTAAACAAGAAGTCAATAGCGTTGTGGTACTTTTTTGAATGCCGGAACATCTTAAATCTAAAATCCCCTCTTCCCTTGCAAAATCATACTGTGTGGGAGTATAAGCTGAATTGAAGGATATTCATTTTACCATAAAAGATTTACTGATATCTTCTCTTAGTCGGGATTGCAAATCCCGACTAGCGTAGTTTGAAGGCTGCTCCTGTAAGCCGCCTCCGGTGGTTCACCTGGCTTCCCAGACTTCACCATCTCACTTGCAGCATGTTAAAGAACTACTTTTTTTTTTATATATAATACCACTCTTTAACTTCGTGGCACACCTACGCCGAGGAGGGGTTGTACTTCTTTATCAATTAATTACTTTATTTATATCCAATTGTACAATCCATTGCTGAAACAATTCTACTCTTGCTGATTCTTTTTTACTGAAAAGGAACATTTTAATTTCGGATATTTTTTCTTTAATATCTTCTGTTTTTAAGTTTTCCAATATTTTTTCCTTTAACTGGTTGTAACTGGTAATTTTTATTCCTTTCTTTTCAAAAAGAAAATTTATAAACTGTGAATTTGCTTTAGTAAATGAAGATAATTCAACTACATCATACATATCCCTGCCTTTAACCCTCTGAGTTAGGGTATATAGCTTCGAGGCCAGTATCATTTCTGCCGGCATAGTCTGTATAAGTGCATAAACACCGAACTTGTTTATTATTTTTTTATCTGCATTGTAATTATATCCTTGTGGTTGTGCATCTATTTTTATTTTCAGTTTTCTTCTTGGATCGGCCTTGATTCCTATTTTATTTTCTAATCCTGAAAAATCGAGTACACCGGTAAATACTCCCTTATGGGTCTTTTTTATACTATAACTGCATTCATACCCTTCTTTACCAAATCGTTTACTTAACATTTTAAGCAGTTCATTATGCTGTGTTTCTGAAAATGTTCCAGATACAATATCAAAATCCAGATCTTCTGAGAATCTTTTAAAATCATATAATATCCTGAGACATGTTCCTCCCATAAATACAAGATCGTTACTAAACTTACTGTTATATATTTCTTCAAGGACTTTATATTGTAAAGCTTCTTTTAACATCTGGCTCATTTTTCCCGGATTTTCAATATCATCCGGAAAATGGCGTTCCAATTCATTTAATGTTATCATACGTTTTGACTAATAAATTTACTTTTTCTTCTAATTTTTTGTTCTTAAAAAATCCGGTAAGCCTGAACAATTCATTTAAGTCAATATTGATTAAATCCAGTCTGAGTTCCAGTAAATCTTTATCACTATTTCCGGGTTTTCTTAAGTATAAGAAATCAATTAAAGCTTTTTCAGGAGTGGCAATTTTCAATGGCAATTCATCATTGTAAGCAATCTCATATCCTGTATATGCATTTGTTTTGATGGTGTTATAACTATAAATAATATCCTTAAATTCAAATGAATATGTTTTTAATGTCGTTACCGCCGTAATATTAAATACTGCTTCCGGTATAACACCGTAATATGACAGGGCCGATTCAAGGCTAATGTACGATGGGGAATATACACGGTTTGAAATAAAGAAATTATTTACTTTATTATCATTAAAAATATACCAGCTATTCCTGACTTTTGAAATATAACCTTTTTCTTTCCATTCAACCAACCTTCTTGTATCAAAAGCCGGATAGTATTTTTTAATATCCCTGGGAGAAAAAACCCCGAGAGGCATTATTTTATTTTTAAAATCAAGATATATCATTTCTAAAATTTGTTAAAAATAACAAAAATAAGAAATGTTTCCTAGCTGTTATGTGAACAATTTTAATACACTTATAGAAACTGGGAAATATACAATAAATGTAATACTTGTAATAAGATAACGGTACTTGCAGGGAAGCTGTCCCTTTCGATTTTTAAGGTCGCAAAATAATCTGCTTCCTGTTCAATTAAATTGGTAAGCTTTTTTATTTCATTTTCGCTGCCAACAAAATAGTCGCCTGTAACCACTTTACTGAAAACAAAAGGAGATTTCATATTGTATTTTTAAAAATAAAATCAGATTTACAAAGACGATACTTACAAAGTAAGTATTTACATAGAAATTGCTTACATTTTAATTTTCGTGGGTTTTGTGGGGCTTTTTGTTTTTGGTATTTATCAGAATAGTTGCAAACTATTGGTTAGTCCGGATACTTGCCAACTGGCGGATCGCCGAGTGGGGATACAAAACCTGTAATTTTTGCCTGCCGGCAATGGCAGTTGCAAACTGCCGGTTAAAATACGGCGTAGTTATGCTGCGCTAAACTACGCCGAGGGGGGGTTTAAAAATTACCGCCCAAAGGCGGTTTAGTTCAACGGTTGGCAATAAGAAACGTAGGGCACTTCGAAGCTCCTACCTATCAAGTTACCAAGCCGTTTATTAAATGTTATGTCGTTCAAAATTAGCACTTTCTGCCCTATGTTTTTTATTGCGTGTTGTGCTTTCGTGCATTATTTCAGATGACTTTTAAATGCTTTATCCACAATTGGATTTATCAAAAATAGAGGTAATCCAAGTAATTCTATCGTCTTTTTGCAATAATCCAAAGAATCAACGTTTCTATCTTGATAAATTTCTCTTACTACAGAATCAATCCTTTTCATATATGCCTCTCCCTCGTGAATCAATTCTTCTATTTTGTTTTTGTCAATCAAAGGAGGAGTCCAAGAAGTAAGCAAAATATCAAATCCGTTATTATTTTTAATCCGTTCCAATGATTCCATTAGTTCCAAAAAATTATCATAATTAGGAATGTCATTTTTTAACGGAATCGAATCAGCGGTAAACAACATTTTATCCTCTTGGAATAATATGTTTAATGATCCTTTTGAATGACCTGATGATTTTATACATTTTAGAGTCAATCCGTCTTGAATATTTATTATCTGCTTATCCTCAACTAATTCGTCTACAATTACATTTTTATCAACTAAATTATAAAAACCTGGTACAGGGCGTTGTTTATTTTGTAAATCAATGTTTTCAATCCATTCTTTCTCCAATTCGTGAGCAAATACCTTACAATCAGTCATTTCTTTAATCTTTGCTGCACTTCCAATATGGTCTGGATGTGAATGAGACAAAATTATTTTATCAATTTCTGAAGTGTCTCGATTATGTTTTTTAATATAATCAAAAATGATTTTCTCACTCCCTTTTACTCCAGTATCAATTAACGTAATCGTATCTCCAAAAATGATTAATACGTTTACAAATCTTGGAATCTTTTTCTCAGGGCTAATTGCTATTTCAAAGTCTATTTGCAATAAATGTATTTTATCAGTCAGTTTCATATTTTAGTCATTAATTTTTGCAGTTAGTTTCTTTGCATGAAGCACAACTTCATAGTATTCTATCAATCGTTACCCAAAAGTAATTAAAAGAGCCGTTTTA
>CAZWGG010000155.1:0-9844 GCA_964633305.1 uncultured Bacteroidales bacterium | reverse complement strand
ATTATTAGCATTTTCAAGATTTGTTTGAAATTCATCTGAATATGACATTTTATCTGGATAAACCATTTTTGGACTCAATGTTGGAAAAGTGGTCGGAGTTGGAAGCATAATCGGAGTTGTCGCAATATTATTATCCTGATCCTTCTGTGTCAAAGTAATAATCATTTCCAAATAATCAATAGCTTCATCAACCGATGTAAAAGAAGCAGGATCATAAGGATCTTGAATATGACCACTAGGATCATTGTATATTATTGGTGAATAAAGCACATAAGCATATCTATTCCATGCCAAAGCACTTCCCGCCCCCGGCACAATCGTATCCGCCTGGATGAAATGCCCGATTTCGGAATCATCCCGCTCCGGTCGCCTTTGCTCCCTTCGGGGAGGCTGCGCACTACCAGCGCGCCACATAGTACATCAGCCCGATCTCGGCAGCCTCACGCTGACCGGCCTGCACCCCGGTAGGGGTGTGCAAGGTGAAGGTGGTGGGGAGGTCGTTGGCACTCACGCCCCATACGCTGGGTACTCCTGAACCCTGGCATACGCCTGGTTCGGCTCGACGCCGATCAGGCTATCGCCGATAGGCAAAACGACGCGGGAGGTCTACAGGCGCGTATCAGGACGTTTTCCAGCAGCAGATGGATAAGAAGTCTCGCTTGCGATCGTAGCGTTTTATCAAGAGTCAATAGTTGAGTTGATTTTTGTTTTGAACTAATTAAATATGATAAAGAAATGTTTGATACTATTTACATTATTTTTGTGAATCAAAGGTTAGAATCACATGATTTTTGTAATTTTCACCGATTAGTTATTCACTATATATTGCCGCCAACACATTTCTCTTCAAATTTACTTGAAACGCGAGAGGAATAAAGAAATAAGAGTGGCAAGAATAGGATAGGAACCAAGAACCAACATTGCCAAATTTAATATCATTGTTGAGATTGACAAGGTCTATTCCGTTATCCAGGCCTACCCACAAATAGCCGTCAATATCAATAATAGTACTAAGTACAGTATTGTTTTGAAGGCCGTTTTGCTGGTTGATATGAAATACAACTTGCCCTATTTTATTAAAAACAAAAACTCCATCCAGTATGGAACCAATAACGTATAGTCCACTTTGAGATATAGTGCCCCGGTTTATATTGCTGTTTATATACTTATCTGAATAATTATTCCCCCAGATTGTTAATTTACCGTATTTATCATACACATATATACCATCATTAGAAGATGCAACCAATAAGCTGTTATTATCATAGGGAAGTATCACCCTTATCATTTTTTCGCGAAAGAAATCAGAATGGTCTATAATACTAACAGATGTATCGTTGAGTTCATATAATCCGTTGCCACTGATAACCAGGTAAAGTTTTTCATTAGCCAATGCAAAACAAGATATTATTCCAGGGGGTTCAATAACTTTTATTTTATTTCCATCATAGGCAAAAATAACCGAGAATGATTGAAAATATGTTATTCCTTTCCATGATATGATTTTCCATATTTCTTCATTATGAAATTCATAGTCATTTAACAACGGCTTGAGAGATGTATAGTGCATTTCACCAAAAATGTCCTTTTTCCAATATCCGAATTCTTCATACGACCCTATATATATTTTACCTGTGCTATCTACGTTGACAGAACGGACAATGGTTTTATCTGGCAACGGATAAATTTTCCATGTTACACCATTATATGTTAGTAAGCCTTCGTTGTTGGCAAAATAAAGAGTACCTTCTTTACCTTGAGCAATACTCCAGTTTTGATTATCGGCCTTATACATATTTTTTGTAAAATTTCTTACACCTGGCTGACTTAATTGAATATCGTTAATTGAATAGATAAGTCTATTACCAACAAAAAGAAAAGACACTATGAAAACTATTTTATACATACTCTTTTATTTACTTCAAACGTATTTATATTTTTTGATTAAGATTAAGTTAATAGTAGAATATGACTAAAAATTAATTTTTAATTGTTTACTTGTATCTGATTCAATAGGATTTGAGACTGTCAGCCCCAAAAGCCTGACCCCCCTGTTACCAAAATTTACAGATTCGGTTAATTCTACTGCATATTGATGAATATGCTTTTTATCAAGAGGAACCTGGAGACTTTTGCTCCTGGTAATTTGATCGAAATTGTCAAATTTAACTTTTAGTGAAAGGGTACGACCTGTAAAAGAGGCTTTTCGTAATCTCTCAAAAAGTATTTTCTCAATTGATATTAGTTCTTTTACCATTTCCTGTTTGCTAACTAAGTCGTAATCAAATGTACATTCTGCACTAATTGATTTTCGTAACCTTTCCGGATCGACAGGGCGATTATCAACTCCCCTTGCAATATCATAATAAAACGAACCAACTTTACCAAATAGTTTTATTAATTCGCATTTGTCAAATTTCTTTAAGTCATACCCGTTATTAATTCCCAGTTTGTGCATCTTTTTTGCTGTTGCTTTTCCTACTCCATAAAATTTTTCAATTGGAAGCTTCTCAACAAAGCCTTCTGTTTCTTCTGGTTTGATAACAAAAAGGCCATCGGGTTTATCAAAGTCGGATGCAATTTTTGCCAGAAATTTATTTACAGAAACTCCTGCTGAAGCAGTAAGATTAACCTTTTCTTTTATCTTGTTTTTGATTTCTTTAGCAATGATTGTTGCAGATGGATTATCTTTCTTATTTTCAGTAACATCAAGAAAAGCCTCATCGAGTGAAAGAGGTTCAACCAGGTCAGTATAGTCATGGAATATTTCTATTAATTGTTTTGATACCGAGTGATAGACTTCAAACCTGGGGAAGATAAAAACAAGATTTGGACATTTTTTTTTGGCAACAACAGAAGACATGGCAGACCTTACTCCAAATTTCCTTGCTTCATAACTGGCAGCTGCCACAACACCACGAGGGTGATCGCCTCCTACAGCCACAGGTTTGCCTTTTAACTCCGGCCGGTCTCTTTGCTCAACCGAGGCATAAAAAGCATCCATATCAATATGTATAATTTTTCTAACCGGTTGGGTCATCGGTTCTTAAATTGTAGACGAATTTAGGTATAAAAATTTATACTTTTTATATCGCTACATCAACGCTTAACCTAAGTTAAAAATTATTTATTTATTCTGTTATAAACCCCCCGATTATTCGGGCCAGTGAAGTATGAGAGCCTATTAAATTATAAATAGCCTCAAGCCGGGAAAGTTCAGCATTGAGATAGATAAGCTGTATGTCCCTATAATTAAACGAGTTAATAGCTCCGGTTTTATACTTTTCATCTGCAATCTGCATGTTGAGTTCAGCAGCTTGCAGGCTTTCTTCCGTTACTTCAAGTAAAGTTTTATGTACCTGGAAAAAGTCATACAAATTTAGAAGTTGATTGGTTAATCTATGAGTCATTTCTTCAACCTCAACCTGTGCCATATCTTCATTTATTTTTGCAATTTGTATAGCCCTTTTTCTTGTTCCTCCTGCTTAGATATTGTATGAAAGTATAACATTGGCATAATTGTTTACTCCATTGGTAACTACTGCATCGGTTCCTTCATTATTTGTATTTTTCCAGTTATCTTCCATACCTGCTGATACCGAAACAGAAGGGTAATTCGTGCTTTGTTTAAGCTTTATTTCACTTTGTTTTATCAACAGGTTTATATACTGATTTTTCAGTGTACGGTTGTTAGACAACATTTTGTTTTTTAAGTCTTCAAGTACATAATCTTCTTGTTTGGCTTCAAATATATCTGTGAAATGCCATTCTTTACCTGGTTCATCACCCATAAGAAAATTTAGGTTACGAACTGCATTTCTGAAAATAACTTCTTGGTTCATGTAATTTATTTTATCAGACAAATACACATTTTGGGACTGAAGCACATTATACGTGACCGAGCCTCCCAGCTCTTTTCTTTTCATTTCATATTCATACCTGTCATTTGATAACTTCATAACTTTTTCAAGAACTTCCAGCTTTTCCTTTTGCAACAATACATTGTAGTATTCCAAAATCAAATCTTCAATAGAAGATTCAATAATCACCTCACTATTTCCTTTTGCCAAATCTTCAAGTTGCGTTAACTGCTCTTTGGTAATCCGAACACGGAACCCATTGAACAATATCCATTGCATTTCCACACCTGTTGATACACGGTTAACTGCGGAGTTTGCAGTATTGTTTATTTCATAATTATTAAATGATGACATATCAAAAGCTACAGTAGGGTATCGTCCAGCATTGCCCCAATTATTTGTAATTGATGCTATTTGAACGTCACCACGTGAAATGATGATACCATAATTATTTTCTAATGTTTTTTGTATGGCTTGTGAAAGGTTAAGACTATCCTGGCTATACATGGGAAATACAAGGTAAAAGGTAAGTAAAGGGACTAGTATAAATGTGGAATATCTTTTATTCATAGGTTAATTAATTTTTCAAAAAAAATAAAATCATTAATGTTATATTAAATTCTTCCGCTCCGTTTACGTTTTTGGAGTATAATAACCGTCTCCACGTCTTCAGGTTCAGGTTTTGTTCCTGTCCATATATAACGTGTCAACCTGCGTACATCATTCAAAAGCATAATTAAAACAGGAAAAAATATAAGTATAAAAACGGTTCCGATTGCAACACCATAAGCCAGGCTAATTGCCATTGGAATTAAAAATTGGGCCTGAATGCTTTTCTCAAGTATTATAGGAAAAAGGCCAACAGATGTTGTTATTGTGGTTAATAAAATAGGCCTGAGCCTTGACTTTCCTGCTTCCATAACAGCCTGTTTTACTTTGTAACCTTGTGCAAGCAAGCCATCATATTTAGCAAGAAAAACTATGGCATCGTTAATAATAACACCGGTAAGTGCTACCATTCCCCATAAACTAATAATAGATAAAGGTTTTCCATGAATTCCATGCCCCCAGAATACCCCCAGCATGGATAATGGTATCATAGCTATGATAATTAAAGTTTTATCGACACTTTTAAAATGAAATATCAAAATAAAAATGATTACCATAAAAGCTATCAGGTAATATATTCTTATTTTGGCAATAGCTTCCCGGCTATATCGCTGTTGTCCTTGATAAGTATATCGTATTCCCGGGAACCGGGAGAGTACTTCGGGCATTATTTCGGTGTCAATTTGTGCTATTATGTCAGGAACAGAGGCAAAGGGATCTTCCAATTCAGCCTCTACACGAATTTCACGTGAACCATTAAACCGATTGATTGCAACAGGTCCTCTTTCCATATGATAATCGGCTAGTTCAATTAATGGGAAATCTCCCTGGGATGTTTTGATTTTCATTTTTTCCATTTGTCCTAATGTAAGCCTGTTTGATTTTGGGTACCGTACCCATACCCTTAATTCATCTCTTCCTTCCTGGAGCCGTTGTGCCTGTCCTCCATAAAATCCCTGACGCACCTGGCGGGCTATTGAGTTTTCATCTAATCCTAAAAAATAGGCCTTAGGCTTTAGATCAAGCCGGACTTCTTGTTTTCCCAGGGCAATATTTTCAGTAATATCTTTTAGTTGGGGTAATTCTTCTAATTTTTTCATCAGGTAATCTTTTGCCTCCTCCAATTCATCAAGGTTACGGCTCATAATCCCTATTGAAACCGGAGATCCCCAACGGTTTCTTCCCGCCACCGTAAATTTTCGTGCTTCAGGGACAGGCCCTATTTCCTTTCTAACCATGTTGGCAATTTCATATCCTGTTAAAGGAAGCCCTTCCAAATCGCGTGGAAAAACACGAATACTTCCGGCATGAGAACCTGCTTCCTGTTGGCTGAACGAGCTCCCAATATTTTTATACACCCGTTCAATAATATCTTCTTCTTCACCTAATTTGTGTTTTAACTTTTCATTTACTTTCCACACCTTTTTTTCAAACCGGGAAAGAAATGCTTTTGTTTGTTTCACCCCATCGCCAGGGGTAAAGGCTATATTTATTTCAAAGTCATCAAAATCAACCATAGGGAAATAGGTATTTTTTATCATCCCCCCCACAAATAGTCCTATAGTGATCATGAATAAGGCAATAGGTATTCCGATAACTGCATACCGCCACTTAATAAGCCATGCCAGCACATGCTGATATACATCATCACGCATCCAGATAATAAACCTTTCAAAATATTGTTTAATATTGGTACTTTTTGCTTTCATACTGCTAATACGCAAAACACGTTCATTGCTTAAATGTGCCGGTAGTACAAAAAAAGCTTCAAACAACGAAAATAAAAGACTGGCAATCACAACAACCGCCATTTGTAACATCATTTCCATGGTGGTGCCGGCAAGAAATAATAGGGGGGTAAAAGCTATTACAGTGGTAGTTACAGATGTCATTACTGCCGGGAGCACTTCCATAGTTCCGTCAACTGCTGCTTTCATCGGGCGTTTTCCCTGTTCAAAATGGACATAAATATTTTCTGCAATAACAATTCCATCATCTACCAGGATACCAATAACTAAAATCATTCCGAATAATGATAACATATTTATGGTTATTCCATTCAAATAAGCAATAATAAACATGCCTAAAAAGCTAAAAGGAATGCCCCATGATACCCATAAAGATACCCGTAAACTTAAAAACATGGTTAAACTGGCAATAACCAAAACCAGTCCTATCAACCCGTTTCTTCTTAACAAGTTAAGCCTGCTATATAATATATCAAGAAATGCCCTCGACATTTTAAGTTCAACACCCTGATTTTTTGCATTAAATTCTTCAATATAATCTCTGGTAAATTTTGTCATAGCCTCCAGGTCTTCTTCAGGTAATTTTTCAATACGGATGAAAACAGCTGGTTTGCCATTAAAGTAAGATTCATTAAAGGTATCGGCAAACTTTTTCTTTACTTCTGCTACATCACGTATATAAAGAAAGCTACCGTCGGGTTGCCCTCTTAGGATTATATTTCCGATTTTATCTGGATTGGAGCTCCTGGAACGAAGACGTACAAGTAACTCTTCATCATCAGATTTAATTTCACCCCCTGATATATCCTGGTTATTATTCTGTATTGCCCTTATAATTTCATCGAAAGTTAAATTATACCTCAACAGTTCTTTTTCTTTTACTTCTACTGAGATTTCAATAGGAGGATAGCCCGAAAGAGTAATAAGGCTTATTTTCCCGGAGTTAAAAAAATCTTCTTCTACCCGTTGGGCGTACTCTTTAAGTGTAACCAGGTCAACATTGGTGCTATCCGTTGACGAAAGACTAAGAAACATGGCTATTGCCCTTGAACGTCTTTTTTGAACAATAGGCCTTTCAGCAGCTGTTGGAAAGGAAGAGATTCCGTCAACGGCATTCTTAACTTCCATCAGTACCTCGTCAATAGGATATTCACCGGTAGTTTCCAGTACCACGTTAGCGCTATTTTCAACCGAAGTAGAGGTTATTTCTTTTATACCAATCAATCCCCTTACTGCTTCCTCAATGCGTGAGGTTACACCTTCTTCCATTTCAACAGGCGAAGCGCCGGGATAAAAAACCGAAATGGTAATAAAACGGCTTTTGACCTCGGGGAAAAAAGATTTATTCATGGATAAAAAACTAAGAATACCAGCCAATATCACGAAAGCAACTATCAGGTTGGCGTATACAGGGTATTCAACAAATTTTTCTATTATCTTCCTCATGTTTCCCTCCCGTTACTTATTCATTTTCATTTTTCCCTGCTCAACACGTTTCACCGGTCCTTTAAGAGTTGTATCCTTTTTTTCCCCTAATACTTTAACCATTGTTCCTTCATTTACATTTATCATGGGTTGCACCACTAATACTTCATTCTCATTCAATCCGTTAAAAAGTAATGTTCGTTCGTTTATTTTAATTACATGAATTTCCTTCTTAACAAGACGATTATCTTCAATAACAAAAATTTCGTTTGAATTAAAAACTGCATTTCTTGGTATCTCCATTGCATTTTTAACCGGATGCCCCGGGAAGTAGGCAGTAAGGTATTCTCCTGCTAAAAGAACCTTATTTTTGCTATTTTTTAATTGCACGAAAATACTTTGTGATTGTGTATTTTCGTCCACAAAATTACTTTTCCGGATAACATGGCCGGTCCATTCCAATTCACGTTTTGCAGAGCGCACCAAAACTTTGTCTCCAATCTTTACCCACTGGGCATCATATTTTTCAAGAGGTACTTCAAGTTCCAGTTCTTCGGTATGGATAGCTTGTGCAACCCTTCCACCCATATTTGTGAATGCTCCCACTTCCATATTTACCTGTGTATAAGTACCGTTAAAAGGGGCAATAACAGTATGCCGTTTAAGTTGTAATTCATCCTTTCTTATGCCGTAATATTCACTTAGTATATTTCTGCTGGCCAGAAATATTCGAACTTTTTCATCTTTTACCCTTGGTAAGGAGGGTAAGGGCTCATCAATAGATATTGATGAAAAAAAATCAGTAAAAACAGGTTCATGGTCAGGGTAATCTATTCTCAAATCGGGTAGGATATTAGCTAGCATATTCAGAAACTGGCTTTTCCTGGCTTTTAAGGCAAGTTCAGCTTCATCAGGATAAATAATAAACAGTATTTCTCCTTTTGAAAAAACAGCACCCTTTTTTAAGGGGACTTTACCCGGTTGGATTCTCCCGGAGGCTTCTGCAACAATATCAACTTCAGCTGTTGATGATAACCGGCCAGTAGCTGTAACCGGGGAAACAATTGTTTTGTATTTTACGGTGTCGGTTTTAACATATCGTTTTGCTTCAATAGGAGGACGTCTTTCGGGTTTCTTTTTCTGGGCAATAAGAAACTTCATTATTCCAAATGCCAGTCCTACTGTAAAAATTAATGCTGCAACAATTACAATCCTTCTATTGATATTCTTCATGCTCTTTCTTGTTTCAATTAATAAATCAAAATGTTATACTTGTTATAGACGATCAAAAATCAAATTTCTTGTAAATATTAAATAAATTAATGTAATTTTTAACAAATAATTAACTGGAAATGTTAGCTCAAGTTAATAGAAAAAAAGAGGAGGATAGTTTGGTTTGCTTTATTTGAAAGCTGAACTATCTGATTCAGTTGAGATTTCATGTTTTATTTTTTGTAGTTTTTATCGCAAACAACTTTATATGTTTTATTTTGCGCAACTAAAATAAAAGGCAGAAAAAGAAGGGCTAATAAGAATAGATGTTTACATAGAGTACTCATAGAACAAAATGGGTTCGTTAATGAATTATCTTGTTAGTAATCAATGCTTTAATCACAAAAATGTAGAAAAAATATAATAATCGTAATCTATTTTTAATAAATAAAATCGATTCTTCATAAATATACTAATTTTTAGATAATATTCTGTTCTGAAAGATTTTGTTCAGGACGACCTATATGATGGAAAGACGAATTGTATTTTATTCTGCTATTATGCCAGCCTGGGTGCTTACAAAAACCGGGTTAGTAAACAGTTCTCTGCTAACTAAATTTTTTTAGTCGTATTTTACACAATGACTTATTTGGACTAAATGCAAATTAAAAAAAAGTATTTCTGGCTTCAACTTTTTGGCAAATTTTAAGATAAGTCTGAATAAGTTTTACTAACTTAAATACAGATTTAGTGCAATATACAATTTTGGAGGATATGTGATGGAAATAGGTCTTTTTATCTCTCGCGATAATGGAAATATTTCAGACACACTTGATGTCGATTCACTGGTAAATGAATATTCTGAATTGAAAGTTGTTCAAATTATTGATAGCTTCTTTTCGCTTAAAAATCAAATAAATATTCTTAAAATAATAGAGCAGAAAAAATTAGATGCTGTTGTTTTGGCAGGCAACTCACCGGGCTATTTTG
>CAZWGG010000154.1:0-9852 GCA_964633305.1 uncultured Bacteroidales bacterium | reverse complement strand
TCAGCCCCATTATCATAAATACATGCAATATGTGCCCATTTATCTGCCAGGTTAGCATAGGAATTGTCTGAGGTAACTTTTTTTCCACCATAATTTAGGATAAGATGGTCGGAAGCATCAAATCCAATCCAAAGTCCCCCTTTTGCACTATCTCCCTGTGAAATGATACAAGACTGCCCGGTTTGGTTTCGTTTCATCCAGCATTCAATAGTGAATGGAGTATAGTTTAAATCAATGCCATTTGGGACAGTTATTTTTTGTTCATTACCGTCAAATGCCATGCTAACATCGTGCAATAATTCTTGTTGCGTAGTAAGGTCGGTCCCATTAAGGATACCGGTTAACGAAATATAACTGTCGTTGCTGTATAATATTCCTTCTTCAATGGTTTCGTTAAACCGGATGATAATATCTTCCCCGGCAGATACAATTCCGTCTCCCGGCGAAGGGGTACCAAACACCCGTGGTGATATCCGGTCAAGTTTTCCAGTTAATATTTCAGACAACCCGTATATTTCTTCCGCTGGTGACCCGCACACAGACCTGGCACGAATCTCATAGTACTTATCAGGTAACGACTCCATATTATACTCAACGTAGATTGTACTTCCATCTATTATCTCTTTGTTTGCATCATAGGGATAATTATACCATGCAGCGGAATCAACATAGTAGTTATTGACTGTTGTAAACGTGGTTGCCCCAACAGGCCTGTATTGGAACTCAATTTTTTGTAAAGACGCATTGTTTAAATCGTAATCTTTAATAGCTGCTTTTAAAATGTTTTCATCTTCAACGTTTACCACCCAGTTGTCTGATATATTTCCCATCCTTAGTTTTGTGCACGAGGGTTGAAAATATACAGAGAATATAGCTGTGTCGGCTATATCCGGGTAATCATCAGTAGGGTCTGATTGGCACGATGATTTAAGAATTAGCCCAAGGTTTTCATAATCAAATACATCGCTGCTTCCTTTTTTAACAGTAATTGTTTTTGTAAGTACTTCACCGTATCTAACAAGTATTTCCCTGTTAGGGGTAAGACCGTCAAGTTTAATGACGGCACCGTGCGGATTTGAAGCATCGTCAACCATTAACGTATAAATTATGTCCGACTCACTTTCGCTGTTGTTCATTATTTTAAGCTCGAATTCTGCTTCAGAATTGTCAGGAACATCGTGAATTTCAGCAGGCAGTATATCAATCTCAGGAACTTCTCTTTGCAGGGTGCCCACATTTATCTGATATGCCTGCCTGTTATCGTTCAAATAAAAGGTGGTGTATTCGGGCGACTCATATGGGCATAAGCTTTGTCCGCCCCGTAATTTGAATATAGGGCCGCCAATGCAGCAAAAATCAACCATGTCACTTAATGTTGTACCTTCAACCGTTTCCCTGAAATTTGTCATATTGTGCATGTGTATAATTTGCACTGCAATGTCTTTTGTTGCTGACAAGGCAAATCCTATTGAAGTAGGTAAAGCCAATCCGGCAGCAAAGTCAACCGTACTTAGACCGCCTTCCAGCCAGGTTTCTTTTTCACCTTCCAGTTCGATATCTGAATTCTTGATAAAGGAACTGTTTTTGTAACTGGCCCATTTACCATCGCAAACATCAACGCTAAAATGGTCGCCATGGTCTGAATCATCCAGGACAAATCCAAAGGTTAATGTTTTTTCTTCTTCTTCTTCCCTGCTTATTGTATTATTTTCCCCAAAGTTTGTTTTGCTTTCCAATTTGAATTTAAGCTCCCAAAGCAAATCGCTGGCCCCGAGTTCTGCTTTGCTGCCGGTATATAGATTCCATGAACGTGAAATTGAAGTTTTTTCCAAACTGCTGACAGTGCTTGTAAATTCATTTGTATAAGCACCAACATTGCCATCAAAAGAAATATTTGATTCAACTTTACTGTCTGCTTTTGCTGCTTCATTTAATGCCAGTATTTCAATCCATAATTGTATCTGCTGGTTGTAAAAGTCAACAGTGTCTATAATGTTAGCTTCCACGTCATCAGGAATATAATAGTAACTGGGGTTTTCAACACCTGCATCTATAGAATCTTTCCAAACTTCGTTATCATTGGACAGACCGAATAATTCTTTATCACTTACATCAACCTTGCTAATCCACACGTTCGGGTGGTTCACAAACATACTGTTGCGCATATCGATTAAATTCGGTATCAGGTAATTGATAATATGGCTTTGTGAATAAATAAATAAGGTTTGGGAAACATCAGGGCTCATCTGGTATGCCTCTTTTATACATAAAGTATATTCAGGATCTGCCAGTTCTGAGGTATCAAGTGCAGTAAGGCCATTACTGTCGCTAAATGTCTTTTTCTCAATTTTTAAAGCTTTTGCTTTCGTAAAGTATTTATTGGTAGACCTGCCAATATATACATCGGCCATTGATCCTACAGCATTTGGTTCCGAACTTGTCTCAAACCTTTCGTTAAACGTGTATTCACGAACAATATCTCCTTCGTCGTTTTTTGTGTAAGTTAGTTCTATACCAGCTGAATTGTCAAGCTTTCCTAAGAATGTTTTTCCGGATACACCCACCTCATAATCAGAACCGGAGGCCGAAGCAAAATCATAACTGGATGTTAAGGAAAATGACCTGCCTTTTTCGATATATGCATAGCTGTTTGAACCGGGAGGATCTCGAAGTATAATGTCAGGCACTTCGGGCCCCATAGTAACAAACCCTGACCCGTCTGTTTCTTTTGATCCTAAAATATATGCCAGGTAGGCATTATCTTCCGGCCAGTGTACATCTTCACTTTTATTGGTGCTTACATATACTTCAAGCGAATTTGTGAATGAGGAAAGATTGTCTTCGTCTTTATTCAAATTTGGTACCCCTACCCTGAACATGTGCGAGATTTTTCCTTCAGAATCTGTTGAATAAGAAATGTTCCCATCTTCTTCCAGACCGTTTACAATACGCACCATAGCTCCTTCAACAGGTACGTTGTCAACAATGGTGTCGGTTTCCGTATATTTTTTATAGGTCTCGTTAACAGCTATATCCAACTGGTAGACGTTGTTCATTCTAAACACCGGATACATAAATGGACTGTTTTGTTTAAGGTCTAACGTGTCTATAATGTCATCTGTTTCCGGGTCCAATACAAAATAATAGGCTTCACCGATAAACTCCTCTCCGTTTTCATCGGTAACCGTAATTTCAGGTTCGGCATAATAAATAAAATCCCTCCTGTAATTATATGTCATTGAATCAACCGATTCAACATCTCCTTCTTCTGTAAAAGTTGTGTCATAACTTGCACTTGTTTCAATTGCATCGGTTAAATCAAGTATTACAGAGCCATAATCTTCATCTTCCGAATCATAGATTTTATAGTAATCATTTCCTGCAAACGTGATGGTGTATTGTTCAGGAAGCATTTCAATTATAAATTCTCCTGACGATTCATGGGTAGTATAAGTAAGGACAGAAGAATCTATATCTGAAGACAAATTAATATCGTACTTTGATTCGTTCTCAAACCGGATAATCCCTTGCCCGATATTGTTGGTGGATAAATCAAATCCAATATTTTTGTTTCCTTCAACATCCCCTCCAACAAATCGCCCAACAAGTGTAACAGTAGTTTCATCCGTGAAGTCTATGCCAAGCACATCGTCTTGAAAATCGTGTTTTTTATAAGGTTCCTGTTCTGTTGGTATGGGCCACTGGCCATTATTATGGAATGTATGGCCTGCTTTTTCAACAGAAATATAATGTTCACCGATAGGCACGCTAATATCGAAGTTCCCGCCCGCATCAGTAAGTACCGGATTGTTTCCATCTCCATAAACTATTTCACCATCAACAAGGATGTTACAGTTTTTAACCGGAAAATTAGTGTTTTTATATGTTATTTTGCCTGTATACCTGAACGATGATTCATCCAAAAAATTAATATTATTATGAACAGGGGAGTTATCGGAAATAAAGATATTTGTATTCCCGGGATTAAATTCATGGATGCCCAGCACAGGTGTTAACGTGCAAACACTTCCTGTTCCCGAATATTTTATTCCTTTAATAATGTAGTTTCCCTTTTTATCGGTTATACCGGAAGGATGTAATTGTTGATAGGAAGGTGTTTCTTCCTTCCATTCAGGGAAAGAACCGGTTTGCCGGGCTTCAAGGTCGTGTTTGTTGAATACCGGACCGGTTTTAGAAATGTCGTATGCATTATTGCCTGTACCTTCATCAAATTGCCAGTAAGCAACCAGGTTGCTTTCAGATCCGGACAATGTCCTTCTGTAATCCGATTTAACTGTTGAAGAATCCCGGCAGACATCCCAAATACGTACTTCATCAACATAGCCGGTGTAAACCTGGCCATGTATAGAATCGCCAATAGTTATTTTTTCGTTGTCAAAAGCCCAGGCTGTAAGAGTGTTAACAGAATCACTTTGTATAAGCTCTCCGTTTATGTAAAGCTCAATTTTTTTATTTGCTATTGAGTAATTGACAGATAAATGGTTCCATGTACCAGTTTCTAAAGGGGTACTTACTTCGATTAAATTATTGTTTACTGAAAAAACCGGACGCATGTTTTTTAATGACAAGTCCAAACTTCCCGAACTGCTACTGATAATGGATACCTGTTCATTTGAATTTTCGGGGTTTATCCAACATTCGATTGAAATGTCGGAATAGTTTAGGCTGTCCATGCCAAGTAATGTGTCTTGCGAACTTATAATATCTTCAGCGCTATTAAAATACAAACTTGTGGATTTTGTCGGGCTGTCATTTCCAACCAGTACTTCTGCATCTTTCACTGCAATACCTCCGGCAAATGTTACTTTACCGCTTACTATACCTGTTTTTGTTCGAAAACCTATTGTTTCCTCGTATTCAGAGTAGATAGGACTGCCATTACAATCACCAACCGCATTAATATAATATTTGTACATTTGATTTGCATCGCATGAGAGGTCTTCATAATAGGTTGCATTGGCATTTTCAATTGTAGCAAGTAGTGCAGAATCCGGATCGGATATTAATTTCCTGTAAATTTCAAATTTTTCAACATCTTTTTTCTTATATGGACTGATTTTCCATTCCAACAGCACCTTATCATTATAGTACCCCTTGGAACCATCAAAAGAATTAACTATAAACACACTGCTTAAAGTCCCGGGTTTTGATATGGTATCTGTTTTTATAGCTGAAGAAATATCAGCTGAACCGCATTTGTTTGTTGGTAGTATTTTGTATGAATAAGGGATACAGGTATTTGCATCATCATCAATAATTGAGGTTTTTTCAATAGCAATGTTTTCTTTGATTTTGGTATAATTTAACTCATCCAGGCTTTTGTAAAGTTCAAATGAAGTTGCAGGAGCACCTGACTGGGTGAAACTCCATGATATTTCAATGTCGTTTTCAGGTGTTAAAGCAACTGATGGCGCTGTAACATGGCTTGTGCATATATTATTTTCCCGGGCAAAAACCCTGTTATTTTCATTAATGTAAAAACAACCATCGCCACGGCTGTCA
Organism: uncultured Bacteroidales bacterium; assembly: GCA_964633305.1. GTDB lineage: Bacteria > Bacteroidota > Bacteroidia > Bacteroidales > UBA10428 > CAZWGG01. The sequence goes on along the minus strand of CAZWGG010000154.1, from coordinate 4,329 downwards.
ATGCTATACTGTACTTCTTTTCCATACAAACTGTCCGGTAAAGTGTAATTGTAAAAATTAGTTGTTTCATCATCTGAATCATAAAAATTAAACCATTCGTCCTCATCTGTCAGCCTAAAATACAAGTCATACCCTGTCAAGTTTCCCGGTGGGCTTGATATCGCATCCCATTCAAATTCAATAACCCCATCACAATTATCAACACCGGAATCATGGAAATTAGAAGGAGGTTTAATTTTTGTCAGTCCTGCCTCAACTGAAATACCTTCCGATTTATATTGTTCGTATTCTTCATGCAATGGATTATAAGGATTATACCATCTGTTATGTATAACATAGGAATAGGTTTTTCCTGGTTCAATATTATCATCAGTATAGCTTGAGGTATTCGTCCTGCATAAGAGATTTCCATCCCTGTAAACATAAGATGTTACATAACTGCTCCCTGAAGTCCAATCAAGTTGTACTTTATTGCAACTCTCTGTAACAGAAAGATCGAAGGGGGCCGGTGGTAATGCAGGGTGATACCGGCCTTCGGAATCTTCAGAGTCATATTCTCCTGTATGGTGTTCTGTCATGGTTACCGATTCCCCTTTTAAAGAGTATACATTTCCATCATCAGTAAACATATTAACTTTTAAATGGTCGTATAAATAAGAAAAATGTACAAATGTTTCTTCTTCATCGAATGTTTTGTTCCAGATATATGTTATTTCACCGGCGTCAACAGTAAGTTTTTTGTCCCATAGCCTAAAGCCTGATATTTGACCTGTAAAAGCATCATTTTCCCTGTCATATTGTTTTCCTATGTAACAAACATCGTTTTGTGGCTGGTATTCAAAATTACCCGCAGATTTTTTATAATCGCCATTGATATATAAGTTTATATCATTGTCTCCCGCATCGTAAGAGATAGCTATATGCTGCCATTCGTTTTTGTAATATTCTTCAAACGCATTATCGCTTATCGTATATTTTATGCCATCGCCTTCTTCGTTTCCATCACCTTTGTCTGATACAATTATATACCATTCATTTTTACCATCATCGTAATTAATGCTGGCAAAGATGCTTTTATCCCCTTGTCCTGATTCTCCGACACCCCAGAATATCCATTGGTTATCATTATCTAAATCCTCGGGGCCGGTATACCGTATCCACATATCCACGGTAAAATCACCGTCAAGCCACCCCTGCATGTATTCGCTATGGACTGTAATATAGGCATTATCGCCATCAAAATATGGTATGTTTGTCCATGGTCTCCTTATATCAGTAGGATCTTCAATACATATTTGAGAAAATCCAGTTAAACATATTGTTACCCCAATTATAAAAGATTGAATTTTTCTGAGATTCCGCATGATAATATTTGGTATTAAAAAATTATAGTATACTTCAAATAAACGTCTAATTTCTTTGATGGTAAGAAAAAGCAGGGGTGGAAAAAGAGGGGTGTTTTTTTATCTTTCTGATTATATGTCACTTATTAAAAATCTTTAATTAAATAGTTTGAAACACAAATAGTCATTTAATCATTTTCAGGTTAAATAACATTTCTAACTTGAATATAAACTATCTTTAAATAATCAAAATTATTTTGAGAATTCTATGAAGTATTACCAACAATATTTTCAGGCTGAAATCAAAAAAATTACTTACATTTTAATGATTGTCAGTCTAATAGTAGTAGGATTTGATGAAATTTCAAATTATAAGGTGTATCCTGACTGGATTAGATTCTTAAATCTTGGATTGATTTCTATGAATAGTATTCTTCTGTTTCTCTCACTGGTAAAAAAAATAAAAATTAAACATGCCTTCCTCATTTATGGATATTTATTTACACTAAATATATACTTTCCTGGTTTTATCGGTAATGAAGAACTGCGTATTACGATTATCACTTCATTTTCAAACCTCGGCGCCTGTATAATTTATATATTCGTAGCTGGCCTTATAGGAGTTGGCGCACATGTATTAATCCTAGGAGGATTAAATATATTATGCATATTCATGATTACTATGACAAGCCATTTTTCAGCAGAAAAAACAAGTTATGTTGACCCGGTAAATATTCTGATGTTTATACTTACACCCATTTTGATTTATATTATGTTAAGGCAAATTGAGAAATCCTTAATTATAAATGATAAAAACAAAAAAAAGATATTAGTACAGGAAAAAGAACTGTTAACCCTGAAAGTTGAGGAAGAACGTAAAAGAAATCACTTTCTTTCAGTGATACAATCGGAAAACAATTTGTTTGCAAGCAAGATTATTGCCCAGCTTTCAAAAATTGCAAAAGAAAAAAATGAGAATGGAAAAAAGAAACTATTACAGGATTTAAAACAACTATGTATTATGCAGGTTTACAAAACATCAAAATCAGACATTGCCCGTTGGTATAAAGAAACAGATACTGACTTTATTGTAAATCTCAAAAAAAAATATCCTGAACTTACTCCAAAGGAACAACATATCTGTTCATTACTGCGAATTAACTTAAACACGAAAGAAATTGCCGATAACCTTAATATGAGTAAAGAAACCATAAAATGGTACCGTAAAAGAATAAGAAAAAAGCTGGGCATAAACGATAACCAAAATCTTATTGAATTTTTAGAAACAATGTAAACATATATTTATGATAGTAATTTCGGAATGATATGGATTGCGGATAAAATAAGTGAATATAGTGTCACAAGTCGGGATTGGTATTTTATCTGTCTATAAGTATCCTAACCAATGCCTTTCAAAAGTCTTGATTTTTTAAAAATTCGCTGCCAAAAAAATGTTAATGACAAGGCTTGTTTCTAGGCGTAAAAAACAACTTTAAGAATAACGTGGTATCTGGAATTTCCTTGCAAAGACTATCTAATCATAATATCAATATTCACACAATCTATTCACAAACAATGCTGTCATAATGGCATTAAAAAAGCCGTCAATGCGTCATAATGGCGTATTAATTAATATTAATACAACAAATTATGTCATAATCTAATTTCATGCAAGTAGTTTATATAGTTATATATCAACAAGATAATAAACATCTAAAAAGAATTCCTCAATCAATTGGCATACGATTTGAATACTTCCTTATCAGAAATTAAAAACTAAAAAAAGAAATAAGTAATGTCTAACTTAAATAATGGAGGATTTAATCATGACACTAGCAAAGTTATCAAACAATTGGTTTCCATCTTTTCCTTCATTAATAGATAAATTTTTTGAAGGGGACTTGATGGATTGGAACAGTTCAAATTTTGCAGGGGCCAACTCAACTTTACCTTCTGTGAATGTTAAAGAAAACGAAAACGAATACAAAATTGATGTTGCTGCTCCCGGACTGAAAAAGGGCGATTTTAAATTGAATTACAACAATGGCAGGTTAACCATATCTTCTGAAAAAAAGTCAGAACATGAAGAAAAAGATGGTGATAAGGTTACCCGTAAAGAATTCAGCTATCAATCATTCCAACGCAGCTTCACTGTACCTGAAACCGTTGTGAATGCTGATAAAATAGCTGCTAAATATGAAGATGGTATTCTTCACGTTACTTTACCTAAACGAGAAGAAGCAAAACCAAAACCTGCAAAAGAAATTAAAATTTCATAATAAATTGGGTTGGGCAGGATAATAATTTATCCTGCTCTTTTATTATTATGTACAAGTTTCAAATAAACAAAGAACGGTTAAAAAGTATTTTTATTAACTAAAAAATGGAGGATAAAGCTATGGCTATTTCTAAAATCCCAACAGGTTTTCCATCATCAATAGAACGTTTTTTTGATGGCGATTGGCTGGATTGGTCAAATGCAAATTATTCATCAACCAATACAAGTTTGCCAAGAGTAAATGTTAGAGAAAATAATGACGAGTATATTATTGAAGTTGCAGCGCCTGGAATGAAAAAGAACGACTTCAAAATTAATTATGACAATGGCGAACTAACCATTTCTTCTGAAATTAAAGAACAATTAAAAGAGGGAGAAAAGTATACCCGTCGTGAATTTAGTTACCAATCATTTCAACGATGTTTTAATGTTTCACAAGAACTGGTTGACGGTGAAAAAATTAATGCCAAATACAATGATGGTATTCTTCGTATCTTACTCCCAAAAAGGGAAGAAGTTAAGCCAAAACCTGCAAAAGAAATATCAATTTCTTGATTTACTATTATAAAAGGTGCGATTGTGATATAATACCTTTTGAAAATAAATTACAATCGCACCAAACTATAATAAATATCAATTATTAATAAGTATAGTACAACTAAATGATAAATTTTTTGTTATACAATAAAACACGATTGAAACCTTAAA
>CAZWGG010000153.1:5051-9925 GCA_964633305.1 uncultured Bacteroidales bacterium | reverse complement strand
TCATTATCAAAAACACCTGATAAAATAGCAAGAATTGGAATAATATAAGTAACAGAAGCGGCAAAAATGGTGGTTGTATATTTTATAAGCATGTTAAAAATGATAAGTGCAAGAACTGTGCACAGGGCTGCCAATAAAAATATAAAAAACAAACTCTGCCATTTTTCATCTTGGTTTACCACATTGGAGAAATCAAAAAACAACAGGCTAACAAAAGCAATAGGCCCGACAAAAAACAGGGCCAATGACTTTATTTCAACTCCGGTTAACCCCGATAATTTTGCTTTAATCTCATTTATGTTAATTCCATAACATACAGTTGCTAGAATTACAATAGCCAAGTATAAATTTATACTCCCAAAAAAGTCATGTACATCCCTGAAAATAAGTCCACCAGCACTAATCAAACCAAAAAATATACCCACTAGGTTATGAAATGAAATACGAAGCATACTAAATTAAATGGCAAATATAGAGAAATTCCTTTATGTTCGTTTTTTTATACTAAAATATGATTTTATCTCGTGCCTTATTAAAATTAGGGTAAACAAAAATTATTAACCGGGGTTATACTTGTTAATTGTTAAAAATGTTAATTTATGTTAACATGATTAAAGTCATGTATTTATCCTATTCAGGCAGTAGGATTTATTTACAATTTGAAGTATTATTGTACACTGAAATACTATAATTATATAGATATGAAAACAATTTTTGTTACATTGGTAATGTTATTACCTACATTATTTTATTCATGTAATCGCAATATGGAAATGAAAAGAGATAATATTTTGTTGAAAAAGTTTGAAACCCCGCACCAAGTTGTTCCATTTGATAAAATAGAACTTGAAAATTATTTGCCTGCCATTGAAGCTTCAATTAATGAGGCCAAAATGGAGATTAATAAGATTATTGACAATCCGCAAGAACCGGATTTTAAAAATACTATTGAAGCACTGGAATATAGCGGGGAAAAACTCAACAGGATAAATAATGTGTTTTTTAGTCTCAATTCAGCATATACTAGTAATGAGATGCAAAAGCTTGCCCAAAAAATTTCTCCTATGGTTACTGAATTTTCAAACGATATTTATTTAAATGAACAATTATTCCAAAAAGTGAAAACGGTTTATAATGCCAAGGATAATTATGAATTAACTACTGAACAAAAAACACTGTTGGAAAAAAATTATAAAAACTTTATTAGGCAAGGAGCAAACTTAAATGATGAGAACAAGAAAAAATTGAGGGAAATTACTACCGAGCTTTCAAAACTTACTTTAAAATTTGGAGAAAATGTGCTTACCGAGACAAATAGTTACGAATTACATATCACTGACGAAAAAGACTTGTCCGGGTTACCTGATGATGTTATTGAAGCTGCTGCTCAGACTGCAGAAGCAAAAGATAAAGACGGTTGGGTATTTACTTTACATTATCCAAGTTATGTACCCTTTATGCAATATAGCGACAATAGAAAATTACGCGAGGAGATTTATAAAGCATTTAATTCAAAAGGATTTCATGGTAATGAGTATGATAATACACAGATTATTAAAAAGATTGTTGATCTTCGCCTACAACTAGCAAATATTCTGGGTTATAAAACTTGTGCAGATTATGTGTTGGAAATGAGAATGGCCGAAACCCCCGATCGTGTTAACCAATTTTTAGATGAAGTACTTGCGGCCTCTTTACCTTTTGCAAAAAAAGAATTTAATGAAGTGCAAAAATATGCTATTAGCCAAGGGGCAGATTTCAAATTGCAGCGATGGGACATGGCCTATTATGCCGAGAAATTAAAAAAACAGAAATATGATGTGAATGATGAAATGACCCGGCCCTATTTTAAACTTGAAAACGTTCAGAAAGGAATATTGGGCTTAGCAAATACACTTTATGGAATTTCATTCAAAGAGAATCCAGAAATTCCTGTTTATCACCCTGGAGTAAAGGTGTTTGAAGTTTTTGATCAGGACGGGAAATTTCTTGCTGTATTGTATATGGATTTTTTTCCACGTGAAAGTAAACGAGGCGGTGCATGGGCTACAAGTTTTAGAGACCAGTATAAGATAGGTGATAAAGATGTAAGGCCGCATGTATCATTGGTATTCAATTTTACAAAACCTACCAAGAATAAACCGTCATTGCTAACTTATGAACAGGTAACAACTTTTTTACATGAGTTTGGGCATGCCCTCCATTATATGCTTAGTGAATGCACATATTCCAGTCTTTCAGGGACAAATGTTTATAGGGATTTTGTTGAATTGCCCTCACAAATAATGGAAAACTATGCCCGCGAAAAACAATGGCTTGCTAATGTTGCATTGCATTATGAAACAGGAGAAAAAATGCCTGATGAGTTACTCCAAAACATCATTAATAGTAGTAATTTCTTATCTGGCTATTCATTTGTAAGGCAATTAAGTTATGGAATGAATGACATGGCCTGGCATACGGTAAGTTCATCTGTTGAACTACCTGTTGATGAGTTTGAAAAAAATGCTATAGCCTCAACTGAACTTTTCCCCTCTGTTAGCGGATGTATGATAAGCACACATTTTTCTCATATCTTTTCTGGTGGCTATACAGCTGGATATTATAGCTATAAATGGGCTGAAGTACTTGATGCCGACGCATTCTCAGTATTTAAGAAAAACGGGATATTTGATAAAGCTACGGCCCGTTCATTTAGGGAAAATATTCTATCAAAAGGAGGAACCGAACACCCTATGTATCTATATATTAAGTTTAGAGGGCAGGAACCGACGATAGATGCCTTGCTCGAACGAAGTGGTCTTGTTAATAATAATGATATTTAAATTTAGTTCATCTATAAAGTTCTCCATACTTTGTTAACCTGTTAAAAATTTGTTAAAATTTTTGTGCTATTTATTTGAATTTAAATAATTTATTCAAAGCAATTCAGTATAGAATAGAACCAAAATAATCGTGATCTGTTATTATAGTAAAATAAATATCAAAATAACTTTACCAACTAGTTATCATGGTGTTTTTTTTCATCTGAATACCCGGAATTCCGGGTATTCTAGTATACATGCTTAGAGGTATAATAAGAAAAAAAAGTTTTTAAAATATGAATAATGAAAAAATTGTAATGGCTAGTTATAAACATTTTCCAGCAAATGATAAACAAATAGAAAAGTATTTTGAATTGAATAAACAAAAATCAAATTCTAAAAATCTCAGCGCCAATTGCATTCAGTCTTTCATCAATATTAAGGTACCCCCTGTCAATTTGTTCTATGTTATGAATAATACTCGTGCCATCAGCTGATAAGGCTGCTATAAGCAAAGCCACGCCAGCACGAATATCAGGGGAAGTCATTACGGTAGGCCGCAACTTTATTTGGTTATCGAGCCCAATGACTGTTGCCCTGTGAGGATCACACAGAATTATTTGTGCCCCCATATCAATAAGCTTGTCAACAAAAAATAACCTGCTTTCAAACATCTTCTGATGAACCAGTATGCTTCCTCTTGCCTGTGTGGCAACAACCAATATAACACTGAGCAAATCCGGAGTTAACCCTGGCCAGGGAGCATCATCAATAGTCATTATTGATCCGTCAATAAAAGTCTCTATTTCATAATGCTCTTGCGATGGGATATAAATATCATCACCTTTTCGTTGAAAATCTATCCCTAACCGCTTAAAGGCATTTGGTATGATCCCAAGGTTATCGTAAGCAACATTTTTAATTGTAATTTCAGATTTGGTCATAGCTGCCAGACCTATAAAGCTTCCTACTTCTATCATATCGGGTAAAATATCGTGCTCACAGCCACCCAGATATTCAACACCTTCAATGGTAAGAAGGTTAGATCCGATTCCGGATATCCTGGCTCCCATACAAGTAAGCATTTTGCATAATTGCTGGATATAAGGTTCACAGGCTGCATGATAAATGGTAGTTTTTCCTTTGGCCATCGCTGCAGCCATAAGTATATTTGCCGTCCCGGTAACAGAAGCCTCTTCTAACAGCATATAAGTGCCTTGAAGTTTATGTGCATCTACCTTGTAAAATTCACTCCTTGTATCGTATTTAAAATTTGCACCAAGCTTAATAAAACCATTAAAGTGGGTATCCAACCTTCGCCTGCCTATTTTATCACCTCCCGGTTTTGGGATATATCCTTTCTTAAAACGTGCAAGAAGGGGGCCAACAATCATCACCGATCCTCTTAAACTTGCACTCTTTTTTTTAAAATTATCAGTTAGAAGATATTCAACATTAACATTTTTTGCACAAAAGCTATATTCAGATTCTTCTGTTTTTTCTACAATAACTCCCATCTCCCGAATCAATTCAATGAGATTGATAACATCCAATATCTCAGGAATATTTCTGATCGTTACTTTTTCGGGGGTAAGAAGTGTAGCACAAATAACCTGTAATGCTTCATTTTTCGCTCCCTGCGGAATTAATGTCCCTTTTAAATGTTTACCTCCAATAATTTTATATGAACTCATTCAACAAGCAAAGAATAGTGATAGTCAAGTCTATTTTCTTCTCATAATTTTCTTTCTCTTGCTTTTAAACATCTCCCTAGAATCATTCAGTTTTGTTCCTTCCGGAATTTGAAGCTTACCTTTTGATAGCTCATGTAAATCTTTAAAAATAACCTCATCATCAACTACATCTCTATTCCAGGTAAGATAAGATTTCTTCATATGGTTGGCTATTATCTTAATAAGATCTTCTTTATCTTTCCCATCATCCATCTTAATGGCTTCTTCTATTATTAATTCAATCATTCTCCCGTAATGTTTGAATCGTATTTCATTTGTGTTATATCCTATTCTTCTTGGTTTTTCCTTAAGAATTTTAGGGGTAGGAATTTCATAA
>CAZWGG010000153.1:0-5041 GCA_964633305.1 uncultured Bacteroidales bacterium | reverse complement strand
AGTTTAAAATCAGACATAATAAAAAGATGATCCCAGAGTTTATGCTTAAAGTCACTTATATCTCGTAAATGTGGGTTCATATTTCCCATAATATTAATGATTGTTTGGGCTAAATTATTTCTTTCATCCCGGTCTTCAACCGTTGTAATATATTCAACCATCTTCTGGATGTTTCTTCCATATTCAGGAAGTACTAACCTGTTTCTTTGTGAATTGTAATCGTATCCCATTATATTATTTTTTTGCAAAACTAATTGAAAATTAGTTACCAGTCAAAGCAATTATAAAATAATTTAATAAAAAGAATAAGATTTTTATATTGATTTTAGTTAATTTACTTGCATAAATTCATTATCGAGTGCATCTAATATTTCAACAATTCTAGCCTTTGTTGTATTCATCATTAATAGTGAAGCTATTTTTTTATTTTTATAAATTCTAACTTCACAAATATAACCAAGTCCGCCGCCTTCATGCATATAATACTTATTCTCATTATTTGATCGAATAAACCAGCTGATTACTCTTCCGTTTATTTCTTTGAAAAACAATTCCTTTGATTTCTTACCTAGCAATTTTGATTCTTGTTTTATTAAATCCTGAAGAAACAACATTAGACTATACGAATTAGATATTAAACCTCCATGCGAAGGAAAATTAAAGTAAAATTGTTTTTTCAGAGATTTCCAGTTACCCTCGCGTTCCCACTTTCCTCCTTTTAGCAGCCATGTAAGAAAATATTCTTTTACTGATTTTCTTTTTATATAGGGCTTGGCCGAAGACGAATTGTTACTTGCCGAAAAATTCATATCTTCATGATTAATGCCAAGTTTTTCTATAATATTTTTCTTTATGTAGTTTTCATATTCAAGTCCCGAACATTTTTCAATAACACTTCCTAATATGGCATAACCTAAGTTTGAATAAGCCATCTCCTTGCCAGGTTTAAATTTTAATTTATTTTTCTTTTTTAAAATTTTTTTTAGAAATTCGTCCCTATTATATTCATTATGTTCTTCTTTCCAATGAATAAAAAAATTGCCCAATATCGGATTTGGAATTCCCGATGTATGAGTAAGGATATCTATTATCCTGACATTTTTGTATGGAATATCCTCACAAAACGTTGAAATATCATCATAAATATTCAATTTTTGTTGTTCATGTAATTGCAAAATAGAAACAGCAGTGAATAATTTTGTTACTGAAAATATATTCATTGTTGTTTCTAATTTCATTGGTGCTTTATTTTTGATATCAGAATATCCTGCAGCTTTGCTATAAATTATTCCTCCTTCATCCAATATTATATATTGCAAGCCTGGCGTAATATTATTGTCGACTAATTTGTTCATATAACCTGATATTGTTTTATCTATGTCATTTTCAATATAATTAATTGTTGGAATAGTATCTTTTTTACATGATAGAAAAAAGATTATAAAGGTCAATGAGATAATTTGTTTCAAGTAACCACTTCTTCTTTTTCTTAATAATATCATTTTCTAAATCGTTACACTCAAAGATAGGAAAAATTCATAATTGATGTTTCTTAATATTGTTTTTATAGTTGTCTTTTTCTAATGATTTGCTATCTGTTAGTCCATACTATAAACTACTCTTTCCGAAAGTTCAATAATCATTTTGTATTGTTCAGGGGTTAAATCTGAAAAAAAATAATTTACCGGATCTACCTCTTTCTCATTCACATGAACTTCATAGTGCAAATGCGGGCCGCTTGATAAGCCTGTACTTCCTACATATCCTATTACCTGTCCTCTTTTTACTTTTTGTCCTTTGGTTACATTAAACTTGAATAAATGGCCGTAATATGTTTCAATTCCATTACCATGATCTATAACCACGAGGTTACCAAAACTAGTTGAATACCTTACTGTTTTAACATCACCATAGGCTGTTGCATAAACTTTTGTTCCCTTTTTTGCGAAAAAATCTATTCCTTCATGCATTCTTGTTATACCCAGTATAGGATGTTTTCTCATACCAAATCCAGCACCTGTGCTTTTTAAGTCGTTGTTATAAATTGGCATAATGACAGGAATATGGAGCAATTTATGTTTTTTTTCCTGAGTAATTTCCCGAATTTCATCAAATGAATGATCCAATACGTTAATCTTTGAGTATAACCTGTTTATTTTGTATGAAATTGAATTTAACCATTCATTATCTTCTAACCCGAAATTTATTTTCATACTTTGGCTTCCTCCTATTCCAGCTTCTTTCATAGTTGCAGGCAAAGGACTAACTCCAAGAATAACCCGGTATAGACTATCATCTTTTGAACTTAATGTTTTCATTAGTTTGTCAAAATCATTTATTTTATGATCTAGTAATTTAAAATCATTCAGTAAAGCCGTTTTTTCACCTATTAATCTTTTCTCATTTGGTGTACGTACAAAAAAAGAAAGTGTAAAAACAAGTATAAGACAAAATAAAAAACCTGAAATAAATAAGGGGAAATTTTTAATATACTTCTGCCTGGTATTTTTATAAACCTCTATATATGAGAGTTTTTCCGGGGAATAAAGATAATATTTTTTATTTACCATCCTAATTATAAAGATAATAGACTAAAATTGAAATCCTTTTCCCAGTAAAAATACAACTAATTCTTTAATCATGCAACTATTTTTTTAGTCATGTGGTTAAAAAATTAGTTGTATGTGTTTATATTCAGATTAAAGAAATATATATAAAGAAAACATCTGTTTCTGTCTGTTTAATTGATCTAATTACATTCTAAGATTAAAACAGGAAAACGCTTTTATACAATCGCCGTAGTATTTATTGAATGTATATTTCTTTCATTAATTTTTATTTGCCTAACCACATTTTTCTATTATCTATATTGAATATCACTTTTCCCAATCTTTAATCGCATTTTTATAGTTATCGCTGTAGCCATAATGAGCTGTAAAAATATATTCAGCTTCAGGAAGTTTTAATAATTTCTCCATTGAATGAACAGCCGTTTTTGTATCCATATTAAAAAATTCATTGAACTTATTTATCTTACCAGTTTTTAAACTTAATGCATCCCCTGTAAATAAATACTTGCTATTAATTAAATAGCACATAGAACCAGGTGTATGTCCGGGGGTCAATATCCCTTGTATGCTAATATTCCCTACGTTTAAAACCTCCTGATCTTTTATTACTTCATAATTCGTTGTGTCAATTTTATTCCTAAAAATAAATAACCGCAACTTTTCCCCATTTATCATTTGTTCTTCCTGTTCCGAAATGAAAACTTTTGCATTACCAAATAAACTAAGTGCAGCGACATGGTCATGATCTGTATGCGTTAAAAAAACTGCAATTACCTTATTTGGGTCAATGCTAAGCTTTTTAAGTTCTTTTTCGACTTTGTTTACCTTATTTCCAGCATCAATAGCAATGTATTGGTCGCTGTCTTTAATCAAAAACATATTTGTGAAAGGTTCATATACCGAAAATATGTTCTCAACTATTTCCTTTGTTTCAATTGCAGTCATATTTTTAGTTTCGGATTTAGTTTTTATGAGAAATCCAATAAAAAATAAGACTAATATGACTGCAATTATTCCTATTCCTAATACGATTATTTTTATAGTTTTTTTCATGTTTTTATATAAGTTTGATTCAATTTTAAAGCCTATACGTTTTAAATATAATGTAAATCTATTTGATTTTTTAGCGCTATTTAGAAAGTCTTTGAAAAACTTCTTTCGATACTTTAAATGCTGTACCATGGCGCATACCCTCAGGAAAAGACAGTTTATCAGATACATCTTCCCAGTTTACCATATCTTTTGACCTGACTGCTCCATACTTGTGAAGTATATATTTATCAAAATACACATAAATATAATCTCCTACCGCTAATGCAGTTGGCCCTTCTGCCCAATAATCTCCGGTAATGGGCTCGGAAACCTTAACCGGATATGGTCCTGCAGCATTTCTTGACTCGGTTATTCGAATATTTTTCTCAGGTGGACTTGAATTTTCGTTTTTTACAAACATATAGTAAACTTTATTCTTTTCGATAAGGGTCGCATCTATAACACTAAAATCGGGATTAAAAAATATGCTTGTTTTACTATATGTTTCAAAATCTTTGGTAGAAACATAATATATTCGGTGATTTAATCCTTTTTCATGTTCACTGGTTATTACTTCACTATGCCTGCCAGGTATGGTTGTGGCCCAAAATATCAGGTAGTCTTTATTTTTTTTGTCATAAAATATTTCCGGGGCCCAGCAATTTTTTGCTTCGGGCTCATGCTGCATCACAGGTATTATTTTCTGTTCCGACCAATTCATGAGATCAGGTGATGAAGAATACCCGATATGTTTATCCCACCAGCCCGAAGTCCAAACCATGTGATAAATCCCATCCGCACCAAAAATAATGCACGGATCACGCATTAGCTTATCTTTACCAACCTGAGGAGCAAGAAACGATTTACCTCCATTCAAAGCATACCAAGTTAATGCATCCATACTATACGCAAAATGTAACCCGTCTTCTCCATTCCCGGTAAAATAAGAGAAAAGATAAATTTCTTCCTGTGCTTTACAGGTTAATCCTATAAAACTTACAAACAATAAATAGATGTACTTCATAATTTTATGCTGTTTTTATTTCTAAGATGCAATTAAATTAATTAAAATATTCGAGGGTACTATTGAATATGCAATATAAAATGAAGATATTGTTACTTGATTGGCATGGAAAAGGAAAGGCAAGCCTTTATATCAAGTGTGGAGAATGTATTGACAGTTACCTGCCGGAAAATTGATATACCAAAAGAATTGGAAGATGTTCAAAGGGTTTTCGAACAAGGTAAAAGCCTTGAAGGTGCCTTAAAATAGGAAAAAAGTTATAATCCTGACTTTGAATGTGTGCTGAAAAACTCCCACATAACATCATTGGCCGATAAACCCGAATTTGATTCTGTTAACCAGCTATGCCCTCCATTTGTAGTAAGATACAGCTTTATTTCCACACTACTTTCCGGGCATTTCCATTCTTTAATTA